>JBDRMQ010000070.1:0-3236 GCA_043811955.1 bacterium
GGTCGCTGTCAAAAGTTGAAATATCATTGGCAATAATTAAATCAAGGTTCTTATCTATTAGTTTCTGCTTAGCATTTTTAACTACATTTTCAGACTCTGCCGCAAACCCAACAAGACACGAGCCATTTTTATTTTTGCCAAGTTCTGCCAAAATATCTTTGGTGCGCAAAAGTTTTAAATCATAAGATTCTTCACCTTTTTTCAGCTTTTGCCAAAAAGTAACTGCCGGGCGATAATCAGCCACTGCCGCTGTCATAATAACAACATTAAAATTTTGGCTTTTAGCCATGACCACCTCATGCATCTCTTTGGCGGTCACAACTTTTACCAAGTTGACCCCAATTGGTGGCTCAAGATGAGTTGGCCCAGAAACCAAGGTGACCTCTGCCCCGCGCTCTTTGGCTGCCGCGGCAAGGGCATAGCCCATTTTGCCTGAAGATGAGTTAGATATATAACGGATTGGGTCAATCGCTTCTCTTGTCCCCCCGGCTGTAATCAGAAAACTCTTACCTTTAAGATCTTTCGTTGCTTCAACAATTTTATTTACTGCCCGCTGGCATTCAGCCACAATTTCAAAAGGCTCTGCCAGCCTGCCAATATCTTCGTCTCCACAAGCAAGAGCACCTTCCGCCGGACCAACAAACCGATAGCCTAGCTCCTTTAACCGGTTAACGTTCTTTTTAACCGCAGAATTTCTCCACATCTCCGGATTCATGGCCGGAGCAATAACTTTTGGGGCAGTTGAAGCCATCACAATGGTTGATAAGGCATCATCAGCAAGGCCATTCGCAATTTTAGCAATAACATTAGCTGTACTTGGGGCAATTAAAATAAGTGAAGCTTTTTGGGCTAGCGAAATATGAGGAACAGGCAAAGCAGAAAGCTCATCAGAAAAAAGGTCGGTAATAACCGGGTTGCCGGAAAGCGTCCGAAAAGTGAGAAGAGAAACCAACTTTGTCGCGTCAGCAGTCATAACAACCCAAACATCCGCCCCCAATTTCTTCAACCGCGAAACAATTTCGCAAGCTTTATAAGCAGCGATACTGCTGGAAACTCCAAGTACTATGGTTTGGTTATGCAACATCTACCCAGTACCCAATCCCTAGCCCCAAGTCCCTCATACCCCAACTCACTTCCTCTTCTTTTCTTTGCTACGTTTAGCGTCCTTAGCCAAACGGTCCAGCCCAGAGTTTTTAGGCCTGATCTCTTTTTGCGGCATCAGCTTTTCTGCCACTTCAGCTGGGCCCGCTAGCACTTTTATCTTAATCTTGTCATTAGCAATCTCTCGCAAGGCGGTAATCACCGGATTATTAGGATCAAAATTGCTGACATAAGGCAAGGACCCCTCAGTTATTTGCTTGGCCCTACCAGAAGCAGCGTTAGAAAGCAGGAATTTATTCTCAGCCTTAGAAATTAAATAATCAACATCTTTTTCGTTCAATTTAACAACGTCCTTTCTTTTTCAACATTAATAATTGCCCTGATCTTTTCAGCGGCCGACTCGACCTTGTCGTTGACTACAATGTAGTCGTATTTTTCCATTACTTGCAGCTCAGCAATCGCGGCCCGCAACCTATAGTTTACCACATCCTCGTTTTCTGTTTTCCTCTTTTTTAGGCGAAAGGCCAGAATATCAACAGAAGGAGGGATCAAAAAAACAAAAACCGTGGCTGTTGAAAGAGCCCCTGCTTCAACCGACTCTTTAATCGAGGCAGCCCCTTGAACATCAACTTCGCAAACCACTTTTTTCCCTTTTTGCAGCTGCTCTTTCAGCTGGGCCAGCGGGGTCCCATAATATGAACCATGGACCTTGGCCCACTCAAGCAGTTTTTTCTTTTTTACCATTTGGTTAAACTCATCCTGAGTAACAAAATAATAATGCTCGCCGTGTTCTTCGCCTGGCCTGGCCGGTCTTGTCGTTGCTGAAACAGAGAGCTTAAGGTTTTTGTTGAGCTTTAAAAGCCTTCTGACAACTGTGGATTTACCAACCCCTGAGGGACCTGAAACAATAACTAGCAACCCTCTTTTTTTTCTGCTCTTTTTAGGCATAAAACATCTTTAATTTTACCACGGTTTTCTTGACTTTTCAAGCCAACATGGTAGTATTACTGGATCAATTCGAAAGGAGATATATAATATGAGAAGAATTTTATTTAGCTTTTTCCTTATCTCGTTAATGACTTGCTTAGCCAATGCCCAGGTTTTCCTCGGGGCAAAAGAAAGCGGTATGGGGGGATGTGGTGTAGCTAATAGTACAGGCTTAACATCTATATACTACAACCCAGCTGGTTTGATGGCAGGAGGCAGTTTCGGTTTAAAAATCTCCCTTGCCCCTTCATACACTGATTATCAAAAGGTATCAGATGCTTTTAGCAATTCGAGCGACATCGCCACCTTCTTAACTGATAATTTTGCTAGCGAACTAGCTATGGAAGGTGATCTAGCTGCCCAAATCGGCTTTAATTTCAACAAAATCGGGATCAGCGCTATTGCCCTACCTTTGGGAAATTACGCCGGAGATACACTAGTTAGCAACAAATCTATCTTTATTGAAAAAGCTGCCTTTGCCCCGCAAGCGCGCGCCGCCTACTCAACCAGATATGATTATATCCTAACCCTTGGCCGCAGCTTTTCTAACGTTGACGTCGGGATAAACATAAAATCAATTAATGCGGTTTACGGCACCTTTAGCCCGGCTGCCCTAGCCACCACCGCCCCCTTTAATACCGGGACAGGGAATGGAACAGCTTATGATATTGGTCTGCGCAGCAGCGTCAACGTCCCTTTATTAGGCTCGGCCGCGGTTGGCATAGCAATGCGTGATGTAGCCGGAAAAATTAATTACAGCAGAAAACAGCAAACTTATTACATCAACAACCTAACAGGAGCAATCACCACCAGTGCTAATTCAGATTTGGCAGATGTCTCTGTTGACCTTGACAGCACCACCTTAGTCGGAATCGCTGGAAAGATTGACTCTATCAACCTTGGGGTCGCCGCAGACCTTGAAATGGCAAAAGCTGGGTCAACCACCCACCTTGGCTTAGAATACCCCATGTTTTCTAACCTGATCATTGCCAGGGCTGGGATCGCGACTGGCCCATCTATCTCTAAAACAACCTATGGCGCTAAGCTAAATTTACCGATCTTAAGCCTTGACGCGACCCGCATTATTGATAATAATAATAGCGCGCTAACCAGCTGGACTGTTGATATTGGACTTGGAATATAAATAA
>JBDRMQ010000071.1:0-2529 GCA_043811955.1 bacterium
AAGAAGTTAGGGATAAAAGTTCTAAACGAGCAAGAATTTGACAAGCTAACAAAACAGGCGTAAGATAAATGTCCCCAGTATGGGAGGTAGCAGTGGTGGAGGACAGAGGAGGTGAAAACAAATGCCAAAGAAAAAACAAGATAAATTAGATCAAATTTTACACAAGTTAGATGACATGGATAGTCGTTTTAAAGCCCAAGATAAGCGTTTTGACACTCATGACAAACGTTTTGATGCTCATGACAAACGCTTCGACGCTCATGACAAGAAGTTTGAAGAACATGACATTAAGTTTAAAAAGATTACTGATAAACTTTTTGAACATGATGATAGGTTTGAAAAGATGGATGCTAATATAAATAATAAATTTGATCAGGTGTTAACTGGTTTAGATAAAGTAATGGGAGAATTGGAAAAAGCAAGAGAAGACAGGAAATTAGCTAAACATAAGGATGACAAGCAAGATTATCGCCTGGATAAAATTGAAGCAGTAGTAGGAATAAGTAATGCCTAAAAAAGCAATAAGGAAAGGGACCCTTGGTTTTAAATATGAGCGAAAGCGAATCAAAAGGGACAAAAAACTACCTGTTCTTTGTCCAGATTATGAAGCGGGAAATACGGATAGTTGCAAAAAAGCATACTATTGCAAAAATGCGACACATGGTTGGAAAAATGAAGCTTTTGGCAGTTGCTACGGTGGCACAAAGAGTTCAGAACTAGAATATAGAAAGAAACGTATACTTGAAGCCAACCACGCATAAAAAAACTGGGCGTTCAGATTATCTCCGAAGCCCAGTTTTTAAAAATTACTAAATCCTAGTTATTAGGCAGCTCGCCTGTAATAAAGGCATTAGCTACTCTAGCTGTTGTCTCAGGGACTAAATCTTCTGCAGGAATAACCCTAAAATCTTTATCAGTATTCCCACGTTTGAATAAATTCCTCACTTTGACACCTAAAACCTTGCCTAATTCCACACCCCATTGGTCAAAACTGTTGATTCCCCAAATAAATCCTTTAACTGCAGTTCTATGCTCAGTAAAGGCTAAAAGAACACCAGCAGTAAATGGTGTTAACTCTTCCACTAATAAAGTGCTTGATGGCCGGTTGCCGGGGAAAACCTTATGCGGAGTAAGATTCTTAATCTCTTCAGGTGATTTACCTGCTTTGGCCAGCTCAGCAGCTACTTCTTTAGCTGTTTTACCAAAGGCTAGGGCTTCACGCTGAGCAACTGTATTAGAATTGAGTTCCTTATGATGAGAAACTGATTCTGCGGAATCTTTGCCTAAGGCATATTGAGGTTTAATAACAGCAATAAAATCAGCAGCAACCTTCATCCCTTGGTGAATTAATTGATAGAATGAATGTTGGCCATTGGTTCCTGGCTCACCAAAAACAACTTCACCAGTGGCAAATTTAACCAGTCGACCAAAGAGATCAACTCGTTTACCATTGCTTTCCATCTCAACCTGTTGAGTATGTGGGGCTAACTTAAGGAGAGCTTGGCAATATGGCAGCAAACCTCTAACGTTAATCCCTAAGAAATTAATATTCCAAATATCAACCAAGCCAGCAATAACTGGGATATTTTTATGGAATGGAGTATTTCTAAAATGGTTATCCATCCATTCAGCACCTTTTAGAATTTGTTCAGCCTGATCATAACCCAAGAAAAGAGAAAGAGGGAGCATCCCAACGGCAGAAGTAGCGCTGTAGCGGCCACCAACCCAATCCCAAAAACCAAACATGTTAGCTGTATCAATTCCAAAAGCACTAACTTTTTCAGCTGCAGTTGAAGCAGCCACAAAGTGCTTCTTAATAATCTCTTTTGGTGCTGCTTGGCCACTGAGTTTTTCTAGCATCCAAGCTTTAGCTGTGTTAGCGTTCATCATGGTCTCAGCAGTGGTAAAAGTTTTGGAGACAATAATAAACATGGTCTCTTCTGGGTCAAGGTCAGCTGTTTTTTGCGCAAAGTCTGTGCCGTCAACATTAGCCACAAAACGCAAATTCATCCCTTCGCGAGCATAGGCTTTACAAGCTTCAGCCAAATACTCTGGTCCCAAATAAGATCCGCCAATACCAATTGCTACAACATTTTTGATTTGTTTACCAGTAACACCAAGTCTTGTCCCACTTAAAATTTCGTCTGAGAATTTCTTAATCTTAGCTAGAACTTCTTTGACCCCTGGGATAACATCTTGGCCATCAACATAAACAGACTTATCAGATAATTGACGCAGGGCAGCGTGCAGCACGGCGCGGCCTTCGGTCCGGTTAATTTTTTCGCCATTGAACATATCTTCAATCTTATTTTTTAAACCAGCTGTTTCAGCTAATTTAAATAATAGATCCATGGTTTTATCTGTTACAAGTTGGAAAGAATAGTCATAAAAAGCGTGTTCTGTCGCAATCGACATTTTTTTTGAACGTTCATCGTCTTTAGTAAAAGCCTTTCTTAAATTAAGTGGTTTAATTTTGCGGCCTAAAGAGTGCAACCATAAATTTCGCCAAGCACCGGTCTTGTTAATTTG
>JBDRMQ010000072.1:0-3048 GCA_043811955.1 bacterium
CCTCAAGCATTTCGTGGAACCGCTCAATCTTCATTATTTCCCCCTAAATAAGCGCAAAAGTGGGAGTGACCCCACTTTTGCGAATTTAAATTGATTATACAGCCAGAGGCTGTCTTTGTCAATTAGCGACTACATCATCCCTCCCATGCCACCCATTCCACCCATGCCGCCCATACCACCTGGCATTGCTGGAGCCTTCTCATCTTCAGGCTTTTCAGCAATTAGGACCTCAGTGGTTAAAAGCAGTGAAGCGATAGAAGCAGCATTTTGCAAGGCAGACCTGGTAACCTTAAGCGGATCAACAATCCCAGCTTTGAACATATCGCCAAACTCTAGAGATTGGGCATCAAAACCACTGCCAGATTTCTCTTTTTTGACCTGCTCAACAATGACAGAACCTTCTTTGCCGGCATTGGTCGCAATCTGCTTTAGCGGCGCTTCCAGGGCGCGACGTACAATGTCGACCCCGATTTGCTCATCACCAGTAACTCCGGCAACCTTAAATTTATCCTGGATATGGATAAAGGCTGAACCACCGCCGGCAATGATTCCTTCTTCAACCGCGGCTCTTGTGGCAGAGAGAGCATCTTCAATGCGATGCTTTTTCTCTTTAAGCTCAGTTTCAGTGGCAGCACCAGCCTTAATAACTGCTACCCCACCAGAAAGCTTGGCTAATCTTTCCTGGAGTTTTTCCTTATCATAAGAAGAATCAGAAAGCTCGATCTCTTTCTTGATTTGGCTGATCCGGTCTTTAATTGCAGCCTCTTTGCCAGCCCCTTCTATAATTGTGGTATTCTCCTTTTGGATCACAACTTTCTTGGCTTTTCCAAACCATGACTCGGATATTTGTTCCAGGTTCATCCCTTTTTCTTCGGAGACAACCTCACCACCTGTTAAGACGGCAATATCGTCAAGCATGGCTTTACGGCGATCACCAAACCCTGGCGCCTTAACAGCCACCGCGTTAAGCGTTCCACGGAGCTTGTTAACTACCAATGTTGCCAAAGCTTCGCCTTCAATATCGTCAGCAATAATTAACAAAGGTTTACCTTGCTGGACAATATGTTCAAGTGATGGAAGCAGGTCTTTGACCGCGCTGATCTTCTTATCAGTGATTAAGAAGGCACAATCTTCAAGCACACACTCCATTCTTTCGCGGTCAGTTACCATATAAGGTGAAGCATAGCCTTTGTCAAATTGCATCCCTTCAACAACATCAAGGCTGGTTTCTATCCCCTTTGACTCTTCAACAGTAATAACCCCGTCTTTGCCAACTTTTTCCATAGCATTAGCAATCAGGTCACCGATCTCAGGATCATTATTAGCTGAAATTGAAGCAACCTGGGCAATTGCCTCTTTGGTCTCAACTGGGCGGCCTAGTTTCTTAAGTTCTGCTACTGCCGCATCCACAGCCTTTTGGATACCTCGTTTGATAGCCATAGGATTTGCCCCAGAAACAACATTCTTAAGCCCTTCTTTGAAAATGGCTTGTCCCAAAATTGTCGCCGTGGTTGTCCCGTCCCCGGCAATATCATTGGTTTTAGAAGCAATTTCCTTTAAAAGCTGTGCTCCCATGTTCTCAAACGGATCTTCCAGATCAATTTCCTTGGCAATCGTTACGCCATCGTTAGTAATGGTTGGCGATCCCCATTTTTTTTCCAGCACAACGTTTCTACCGCGAGGACCTAGGGTAACCTTAACCGCGTCAGCAACCTTGGTCACACCATTAAGCAGTTTACGCCACGCGTCTTCAGAAAACATTAATTCTTTAGATGCCATTAAATTAAGCACCTCCTTTTTTAGATTACGACCTTATCGCTAAAATATCTCGTTCAGAAAGGATCATATATTCCTCTCCATCGATCTTAAACTCAGTTCCACCGTACTTGCTGTAGATAACTTTGTCACCTACTTTTACCTCAAGTGAAACCTTTTTGCCATCTTCTAGTTTGCCAGAGCCAACCGCGATAACTGTTCCTTCTTGTGGTTTCTCTTTGGCTGAATCAGGCAAAACAATCCCAGACTTGGTCTTGATCTCTTCTGGTTCAGGTTTAACAACAACACGGTCACCGATTGGGGTCAACTTTGCTTTTGCCATATTTTACTTTCACCTCCTTTTTTAAAACATTTTTTTGTTTGGTCCGCCCTGGAAAGAGTAAAGGTTATTAGCACTCATCGCAGGCGAGTGCTAACATAATAACATAGTTGGGATTTTGCTGTCAAGGGGGCTAAGGCTTAATTTGCAGCAGCTTCGTCAGGAGAATAGACACGGACCCTGAGCAGAAAGTTCCAAACAAAAACAGCTAAAACAAAGGCAATCAATAATAGGGCCCAAAATTGTTGTAGATCAGAATTGACCATGGTTAAAGCAATCGCCCCTAGCACAATTTGCACAGCATAAATAGTTAAGACAGTCGCTTTTTGCGAAAGTCCCATCAGATGGATACGATGGTGTGAATGATCTTTGCCTGGAGTACTCATTTTAATATGGTTAAAGAAACGATTAATAAAGACAAAAAAAGTATCAAAAATAGGAATGCCGAGTATTATTAAGGGAATAATGAAAGAGATGAATTGTAGCCGCGGAATTTCCAAAAGAATGGCTACGCTCCAAAGTTTAAATATCTTTAGCTTCAAACTAAAAATTGCTAAGAGATAACCAATTAAGGTTGAGCCACATTCCCCTAAAAATATTGAAGCCGGGTTAAAATTGTACCTTAAGAAACCCAAACAAGCACCTGATAGGGCTAAACAAAGAAGTGTCAATTGAGGCATATTATTATTAAAAGCAATCAAAGCAAAGAATAATGAGGCCCAAAGTGCCACCCCAGTAACTAAACCATCCATCCCATCCAACATGTTAGTTGAATTAGTCATAAAGGTGATAAAACAAGCTGTTAAAATGCAATTAATTGGTTGAACTCTAAAAAGATTAAAAGAAAGCCCTGTCAGACAAACAAAAATAAGTGAAAATAGCAAGTGCCCAAAGATTTTATAGCGGGCTCGTATTTTTATTCCCGCATCATCAAGCAGGCCAAAAAGGACAAA
>JBDRMQ010000073.1:0-2967 GCA_043811955.1 bacterium
CTTGCTCCTAGATGATATCTACACAACTGGCGCGACAATTGCTGAATGCAGCGCGACTTTGAAAAAAGCCGGGGCCAAGAGGATTGAAATCTTGACCCTGTCACGGGCTATTGAGGATAAGCCGTGACTTTGCTAGAATAAGAAAAAGGGAGGAAAAAACATGCAGATTAATATTACAGGTAAGGGACTAGATATAACACCAGCAATTCGTGACTATGCTCAGAAGAAAGTAATAAAACTTGAGGAATTTTATAATAATATCCAAAAGGTTGAAGTCGTTCTTGAAACAAGCGATATCCATAATTTAGATAAAGCACAAAGAGCGGAAATCAGGGCCTGGCTTGCCGGCAAAAAGGTTATCCAAGCAATAGCAGGGGCAAGGGATATCTACGCGGCAATTGACCTGGCCTTAGATGAAGCCAAACATCAAGTCCAAAAATTCAAAGAAAAAAGAACAGATAAACAAAGACGTCATGCCAGTGAAGTAAAAAGGGAGATCAGGTCAGGGCTAGGCGAAACCGCTCTTTAATGGTCTTTAAGTGGCTTTTCAGTCTAATTGGCGACTCTGACGAAAAAAAACTCAAAGAGCTCGCTCCGCTAGTTACTCAAATAAACGAGTTGGAATCTGCCATGAAAAAGCTCTCTGATGAAGAGCTGCGCGCCAAAACATTGGGATTCAAAAAGCAACTCAAAGACGGGAAAACATTGGACGATATTTTGCCCGAAGCCTTTGCCGCGGTGCGCGAAGCTTCTGTTCGAACTACTGGCTTGCGCCATTTTGATGCCCAACTTTTAGGCGGGATTATACTTCACCAAGGAAAAATCGCTGAGATGAAAACTGGGGAAGGAAAAACATTGGCCGCAACCCTGCCTGTCTACTTAAATGCCCTGGAAGGAAAAGGGGCCCATGTAGTTACCGTAAATGATTATTTGGCTAAAAGGGATGCGGAATGGATGGGCCCAATCTATCAAGCCTTGGGGCTGGAAGTTGGCAGTATCCAACATTGGATGGAGCCAGAGGATCGGCAAAAATCCTATGCTGCTGATGTAACCTATGGGACAAATAATGAATTTGGCTTTGATTATTTGCGTGATAACATGTCTGTTTCTATTGAGCAGTGTGTCCAACGAACCCCACACTTTGCCATTGTTGACGAAGTTGACAGTATTTTGGTTGACGAAGCCAGAACCCCGCTAATTATTTCCGGCATGGTTGAGGACACAGTTCAGGGCTATTTAAAAGCCGACCAAATCGCCCACAAACTTGTCCAGGGGAGTGATTTTACCACTGATGAAAAGACCAAAAACGCTACCTTAAGTGAGATGGGGGTAAAGAAAATAGAGCGGCTGCTTGGAATCGATTACCTTTTTGATATCGCCTACATGGACCTGGCCCACCAGATCACCCAAGCCTTGCGGGCTCGCCATTGTTTTGAAAAAAATGTCGACTATGTTGTTAAAGATGGTGAAGTTTTAATTGTAGATGAGTTTACCGGCCGGCTGATGCAGGGCCGGCGCTACTCCGAAGGTCTCCACCAGGCGATTGAAGCTAAAGAAGGGGTTGATATCCGCAATGAATCACAAACCCTGGCTTCCATTACTTTTCAAAATTACTTTCGGCTCTATTCCAAATTAGCCGGCATGACTGGTACTGCCAAGACAGAAGAAGCTGAGTTTTGGAAAATCTATGGCCTGGAGGTTTTGGTTATTCCAACCAACAAACCACTGGTCCGCAAAAATTTGCCTGACGTTATCTATAAAAATAAACGGGCCAAATATAAGGCTGTAGTTGATGAGATTGCCGCAAACCATAAACTGGGCCGGCCAATGCTGGTTGGCACTATCTCAATTGAAAATTCTGAGCTCCTGTCAGATATGCTTAAGCGTCGCGGGACCCCTCATCAAGTCCTCAATGCGAAACAGCATGAGCGGGAAGCTGAAATTGTGGCCTTAGCTGGACAAAAGGGGCGGGTGACAATTTCAACCAACATGGCTGGCCGGGGAACAGATATTGTGCTTGGCGAAGGGGTAAAAGAGCTGGGCGGCTTATATGTAATCGGTACTGAGCGGCATGAGAGCAGGCGAATTGACAATCAGCTCCGTGGACGAACTGGCCGCCAAGGTGATCCAGGTTCATCCAAATTTTTTGTTTCTCTTGAAGATGATCTAATGCGGCTTTTTGGCTCGCAAAGAATTGAGGCGGTGATGGAGCGACTTGGTCTTGAAGAGGATACCCCGATTGAGCACCGGATGATCTCTAACATGATCGAGAAAGCCCAGAAAAAAGTTGAAGAATACCACTTTAGCATCAGAAAGCAAGTCTTAGAATTTGATGATGTTATGACCAAGCAACGCATTTCAATCTATTCTTTGCGCCGACAAATCCTGGAGGGCAAAGAGCTCAAAGAAAAACTTCTTGAGATTATGGAGCAAGTTATTTCACGTCAAATTGAAACATTTCTGCCAGAGAAGACCCATCCCGACGAGTGGGATTATGATGGTTTGATCAAGGCAATGAATGAAATCGTCCCGATTACAGGCTTAGAAGGGATTAAAGAACTTAAAGAGAAACCAGAAGTTAAGGATTCGCTTTTTCAAACATTAAAAAAGGCTTACTCAGCCCGCGAAGTTGAGGCTGGGACAGAGGCCATGCGGGAGCTGGAAAAGCTGGTTATGCTGCGCGTCCTTGATTCTGCTTGGATTGAGCAACTACATAATATGGATAGCTTGCGCGAGGGAATTGGTCTACGAGGCGTAGGAGGAAGAGATCCCCTGGTTGAGTATAAAATTGAAGGTTACCAAATGTTCCAGGCGATGATGGCTGGTGTTCGAGAAGAAATCATTGGTATGATCTTTAAGGTTCAAATTGTTGAGCCTGGTGAAGTTCCAAAGAGCCAGGTCAAAAGTGTCAGCTATGGGCCACCGCAAAAGTCAGCCGCAAAACCAGCCCCGGTTAAAAGCAAGATT
>JBDRMQ010000074.1:0-4066 GCA_043811955.1 bacterium
ATCCAGCAAATTTCGTTTTTTTGACATGCTGTAATCATGCCACGTTTTTCTGCTCTCTTAAACCCTGTTTTTTCTTGTTTTAACAATAGTTTCCTGCCTTTATGCTGCCGTTTTTACCCACTCGTTTGGGAGAAGAGCCCAAAAACTTTTGTGTCCCAAATAAGGAGAGCTTTGGCTGAGCTTAACCTCCCTTTTTCCCGCGGATTGCAACATGTTCCGTCCAATCTTGCAGCTCTTCTGCCTAGCTCTGCCCTAATAAGAGATCCCTCCAAAGCAGGCCTTCAGATAAATCCTTTGTGTGCTCGTGAATTTGCTTACCTTCTTTTAAATACAGTTGAAGGGGCGCCCTCTGAAAAAGATGAAGTAGTTGACTCTTTATTGAAGAGTTTGATTGAGATTGAGGTGGTTGGCCAGGGCAAGGGAGAGCGTTTTAAGGATGATCTGGATTATCGTGCTGATGTTTGGCATGAAGGGGAAAAACTATCCTGGGATGGGTTTTTTTCTTTGGCCATGAGGCAAGGCAAGCTTCACGAACTCAGCAGCAAAATTGCTGATTTGAGTCTTTCTTTTCACGAAAGACGTAAGATAATTATTGAACAGGGTTTCCAAAAGTTTTTTGGCTGTAGTGGGGTACGAGTTTATGACCTGACAACAAGTGATAGGCAATGGCTTGAAGTTGATTTAGCTGGGGATGCCCTAGAAGTTACTTCGCGTTTTTCAGAAGGTGGCGCACAGCCTGATGCTTTTGAGGAAAAATATTTTGTAGGGCATGGCTTGTTAGAGCTTTTAAAAGGGACATTTCCGATCAGCACCTTTGCCCAGTATGAAAGGCAAGGCTGTTATTTGTCTCAGGGAGAGAATTGGGCTGTTTTTCATATACCAGACAGATGGCTTTTGACCAGTGATTTTACTAAGGCTGGAAAAATTAGGGCGGATGAAAAGATCTACGGCCAAGGTAATGTTGCAGAATTACTTTTCATTATTATTGGTGATCCAAAGGATGATCGACGTAATTTGACAGTCTATCAATTATCAAATTGGGACAAAAAAGGTTCTTTTTTGGTTGATTCTCTTCAAACAAAAATGCCTTTATTTGAGAGTTTTGCCAAGAACTTAGCTCGGGCACATGCAAATGAAGCACTCTCTGGAATTGATCGATTAACAGGGCTTGGAACTATAGGTCCGATGGAAAATGTTCTCAGAAATCAGCTGGCTCTAGCTGGACGTTTAAAAAAACCGCTCTCTTTTGTGATGCTTGATTTAGATAAATTTAAAAGGATTAATGATGTTTATGGACATCCGTTTGGTAACCATGTTTTAAGAACTGTGGCTAGGGAAATTGAGAAAGGCCTCCGCAGAAAAACAGATACGATTTATAGATATGGTGGGGAAGAGTTTTCCCTAATTCTTCCCGGGACAGAGAGCTCAATAGAAGAGGCTGGTAAATTGGCAGAAAAGGTCAGAAAGATTGTCTCTGGCCTTGTTTTTAAATACGGAAGGGAGCAAGTGCCGGTCACTATAAGTCTTGGCATAGCAGGCGTTGATTATCGAGAAGCCCGGGAGTTAGCAAAACAAGAGGACGTTCCTGTTGAAGCGCTTTCAATAGTTAGAAGTGCTGACAAGGCCTTGTATGCTGCGAAAGAAGGGGTTCCTGATCAGGGGAATCCTGGCCGCAATCAGGTTGCTATCTTTGAGGCTAAAGGCACTTTTGAATATCTCTGGAAACCACAAACCTGAAGCAGTTGTTGATAAGATAGTTATCATGTTATAATCCTGCCATCATGTTACGTTATTTAACTGCAGGTGAATCCCACGGCAAAGCTGAGATAGCGATTTTAGAAGGCTGCCCGGCTAATTTACCCCTCAAAGAATCTGATCTTGATAAAGACCTCGCTCGTCGCCAGCAAGGTTATGGCCGCGGCGCTCGGATGAAGATTGAAAAAGATAAAGCAGAGATTCTCTCTGGTGTGCGCAAAGGCAAAACTATCGGCAGCCCGATTGCTATTCAAATTCCCAATCGCAGCACCCAATTTTTTGCCAAGACTTTTTCCAGGCTGCGCCCGGGCCATGCTGATTTAGCTGGAGCCCTCAAATATAACCAAAAAGATGTCCGCAATATTCTCGAGCGTGCGTCTGCCCGTGAAACCGCGGCTAAAGTTGCGGTTGGTGCAGTTGCCAAAAGGCTGCTGGCGGAATTCAAAATCAAAGTTGAGAGCCGTGTCCTGGTAATTGGCGGCGAGAGCCGTTCTGGACAGTGGAAAAATTTAATTGACTACTCAAGAAAAGATGGTGACACGCTGGGCGGCTTATTTGAGGTAGTAGTTAAGGGTGCTCCTGCAGGCTTGGGCTCTCATGTTCACTGGGATAGGAGATTGGATGGCCAGCTGGCCGCTGCTGTGATGGCAATTCCAGCAATCAAGAGTGTTGAGATTGGTTTGGGTAAAGAAGTCGCTAACCTTCCCGGGTCCAGGGTCCATGATGAGATTTTTTATTCAAAGGCGGATGGTTTTTATCGCAATACAAATAATGCAGGGGGACTTGAAGGCGGGATGACCAATGGCGAGGCAGTGGTTGTCCGTGCTGCGATGAAGCCAATAGCCACGCTTAAGAAACCCCTTCAGTCAGTTGACCTGGCCACTAAAAAAGTGACCAAGGCTTTGGTTGAACGTTCTGATGTCTGTGCGGTCGAACCGGCGGCCGTAATTGGTGAGGCTGTGGTTGCGATAGAGATTGCCAATGCCTTCCTTGAGAAGTTTGGCGGGGATGCCCTGGAAGACATCAAAAAAGCGTATCAGGCTTACCTTTCTAGAATCTAATTGACGGGTTACCCTCATTTTGGTATAATTATTCTTTACTATATATAGTACATAGTAAGCGAAAGGAGCAATTAAGTTGGCAGCAAAGATAAAACTACAGAGAAAAGGGACAAAAAACAAGCCCTTTTATCGAGTTGTTGTTCAAGATGAGTCTTTTGCGCGAGATAGCAGCGTGATTGAAATTTTAGGTACTTATAACCCACTGCAAAACCCTGCACTTTTTCAAGTTGATGAGCAGAAAACTAAGGATTGGTTGGCTAAGGGTGCTACCCCGACCGATAAGGTCAGAATTTTGCTTGGCAAGGCAGGAGTTATGGAGCCAATTGATTTAGCTGCCCTGCCAAAGAGAAAATCTAAGCAAGAAGCACTTGGGGGAAAGGACAAGGAAAAGGAAGAGGAGAAGGTTGCTGAGGCAGGGGAGAACAAGGAGGCATCGCAATGAAGGAGTTGGTAGAGTATATTGTAAAGGCCCTTGTTGATAAGCCAGATCAGATAAGTATTAAGGAGACAGCCGGTGATACGGTGACTATTCTTGAGGTTAGGACAGCCCCAGAAGATGCTGGCAAAGTTATTGGCCGCGAAGGTCGGATTGCCAATTCAATTAGGGCAATTGCCAAGGCCGCGGCAGCAAAGCAAAACAAAAAAGTTTCCGTGGAAATAATTACTGAAGATAAAGAGCCGGGGCAAGCAGCTTTTTAGACGATATTAATAAGGAGGCAATCATGGCAGAAAAAAAACAATTAGATTCAGTTGAGTTAAAAAGAGTTGTAATGGTCAAGGCTATTGTTACAGAGGCTTTTAGGGAAAATCTGATAAAAGAGTTAGAACGGGCGATTGGCAACATTGAGAACCAAGGTTCTCAAATCACGACCAGGGGCAAGTCATACTTAGATGATCTAAAGAAAAAGGGCTTAATGCAAAAAGCAGCGGCTTTTAAGCATCAAATTGAAGAAGAGCGTAATAAACAAGCGGCGGCTAAGTCTGACTTAATGATGAAGATTGAGGAAGCGAAAAAGTTAGAGCTTGGCTCTGAATTTGTTCAAGGACCACTTGAGGGTCCAGTAGAGGTTAGCCTTGGAGATAATCTTTACAAGAAGGTTGGCGGAGCTGAGATAATTGTTAAAGACGGGATTATCCAAGAGATTCGTGGAGTTTGATCTTCTAACCCTTTTCCCTGAAATGTTTCAGGGACCACTCTCAATAAGTTTACTTAAAAAGGCCTGCTCCCGGGGCCTTTTAAGTTTTAACCT
>JBDRMQ010000075.1:0-2668 GCA_043811955.1 bacterium
AGAAACAAGAAACCTTTCTCGCTACATGGCAGTGAACAAAGCATTTCAAGCCTTGGAAGATGCAGCAGCCCATATTGAGGGAAAGAACTTAGAGGCTGATTTAAGAGAAATGGTTATTGATCTTTGGGAAGATGTTCAAAAAGCTTTTGAAGTAAAGCGCAAGTTGAAGGTTAGATTTTAACTCTGAGGATAAAATTATGGATACTTATGATAAAATGTCGAAAGAGGATGCTTTGGCATTAGCAAAGGCATCGGTTGCAAGTGGTATAAAAGCATCATTAAGTATTTGTAAACATAAATCAAAACTTTGTGAGCAAGCCTCCACAATGGAGGAATTTATCGAAGCCAAAAAAAATCTTATGTTCGCACTAATAAATGCTCTTCCTCTACGAGTTAATGATTGTCCTTTTTGCCATTTAAGACCAGAACTCACCAAGAAGTCTTGTGGGGCCTGTGAATATTCTATTGAGCATGGTATTTGTATGGAAGATGATAGTGTATACAAAAAGATAACTGTTGTTAGAGAGCATTTGTTAGGGTTAATTAGTTTTTATGGATTTAAAAAATTTAAATATGGATTTAAAGAAGAAGGTGAAATTTAATCCCATGTCCTCAGAAAAACTAATTATCCTTGATGCAAATAATTTGGCCCACATAGCTAAACATTCGTGTCATGGATTATCTTTCGGGGAAATAGATACCGGGGTTATTTTTGGCTTTCTCCGATCTGTCAGGATACTGGCCAAGACATTAGATTCAGGGAATATGGTTTTCGTTTGGGATAGTTCTAATAGTAAAAGGAAAAAACTACTTCCTTCTTATAAAGGAAATCGAAGGGATAAAGAAAAATCTGCTCAAGAACAATACTTGGATGCTTCTGCTGCTAAACAATTTGTTCTTCTACAAGAGTATATCCTGCCTAAATTGGGGTTCAGAAACAATTTTCAACAAGATGGGTATGAAGCCGATGATTTGGTAGCGGCTATAGTTAAGAATGAAAAAAGATCTTCTGAGAATAAAGTTGTTGTCAGTTCCGATGAGGACATGTTTCAGCTTTTGGATCACTGTTGTATTTGGCTCCCGATGAAGAAAGCCAGGATCACCCGAGAGACCTTTATTAAATTATGGGGGGTAGAGCCAAAGGTTTGGATTGATGTGAAATGTATTGCCGGGTGTTCCTCTGATAATATTCCAGGAGTAACCGGGGTGGGGACCTATACTGCTATAAAATACCTGACTGGCGTTTTAACCAAGGGAAAAACATTTGATCTGCTGGATAAAGAAGGGAAGGCTTTAAGTTATATAGCTGATAATGAGCCTTTAGTAAAATTGCCTTTCCCTGGAACAGCCATTCCAGAAATTAAAAAATATTTCCGTTTTAAAAAAAGGTTTATACAAGTATTTGATGAATTTGGTTTGAGTAGTTTTCTTCGAGATTTAGAATGGGCCGAATGGGTAAAACTTTTCAATTTGGGGTGAACAATGGAATTTATTGTGATTAGTGATCTGCATATTAACGAGCACCCCATATTTAGAAATGGGGAAGGGCAGAATCTATCTTTAAAAATTATGGAGGATTGCCTGGATCAGGTTTGGGATTATGCTAAAAAAGTAGATGGCCCTGTTATTCATACTGGCGATCTATTTGATATGAGAAATAAGATCCCAGTTAATCTGGTGGTCTTTGCCCAGAGGATGTTTTCCAAATGTTCAAATAAGATCTATTTATTGAAGGGCACTTCTTTTCATGATGGAGAAGCGGATAACTATAATGGAAATATATTTTCCCTGCAAAAAGATTTTGAGACCTTTGATGTTCCAACTGGTATATATTCTAATAAAGGGTTTGTTTTTTACTTTCTTCCTTCAGTCCCAAAGAGTAAATTGTTAGAGGCGATAGAAATTTTTAAAAATAAAACTGGGAAGAATGATAACAAATTAACCAGAATAGTATTTGGCCATTCCGCTTTAGCAGGAGCCAAGACTTTAGCTTATGAAGCAAGCTCGGATGAGTCTTTGTCGAAAAAGGATCTGGACTTTTTTCATTTCGGATTCTTCGGTCACTATCATAAGTACCAAGAAGTGTGGAATAATTTTTTCCAGGTGGGGTCACCATACAGGGTAGATTTTTCGGAGAGAATGGACCCCAAGGGGTTTATTCATTTCAAAGATGGGAAGGTTAAATTTATTCCCCTGCAAATACCTGACATGATTCAAATCGATATTGATAAACACTTCAGACCATACAGGGGAAAAATAAGGGATGCTTTTTTTAAATTTGTTATAACTGGGGATAGTGATTTTGTCAATGGCTTTGATTCCCCTATGATGGAAAAGCAGTTTTATGAATTAGGAGCCTTGGGAATCCGTTGCGAAAGAAAAATAACCGGACTTGATGCTGCTGATCAGGCCAGGGAAATTCGTATTCGTAAAGAGGATTCCCCGCTAAAAATGCTTAACAGATATGTTGATCTAATGGAAGAAGAAGACCGATTGGGCGGTCTGGATAAACAAAGGATACTGAGAATCGGCAAACTGGCTATGGAGAAGGGGACAGAATGATTATTTCAAAATTTAAATTACATGACTTTCAATCCTTTCGGGGCGACCATACTATCCTTCTGGAGCCTGGGTTGACTCAGGTATCGGGAATGAATTTAGATAATGA
>JBDRMQ010000076.1:0-5251 GCA_043811955.1 bacterium
TATATATATCGGTGTTTGAGAGGGAAAACTTGTGGGATTTAGAGGGTTTCCAGACCGATCTTCTTCAGAGCCTTCATATATAAAGAGACATATTTTTTGGCTGAAGTTTGCCAGGAAAAATCATAGCCCATTCCCCTAAGCTGCCGCTGTTTCCAGCCAGCTTGATCATTATTATAAGCATTTACCGCCATCTTAACAGTTTGCAGTAAGGCTGTATCTGAATAATCAGTAAATAAAAACCCATCGCTTGAGCTAACTGTATCAGCCAAACCACCAGTTTCGCGCACAATCGGGATCGTCCCATACTTAAAGCTGATCAATTGACCCAAACCACACGGTTCATACTTTGACGGCATGAGAAACATATCTGAAGCTGCGTATATCTGGTGCGCTAACTGATTATCAAACGCTAGTTTTAAGGCAATTTGGTTGGGGTATATACCTTTCATCTTGCGCAGTTTGAGATGGTATTCTGGGTCACCTGTGCCTAAAATAACTAACTGACAACCCAAGGCCAATATCTCCTCAATTACCTCAAACAAAATATCAAAACCTTTTTGCGCGTCAAGCCGGGAAACAAGCCCAATTAACGGAATTCGCTCACCCTCGCCTATTTTTTCTTGTTTTTGCAGGGCCAGTTTGTTTTTAACTTTAAGTGACAAGGTCGCCGGGCTGTAGCGTTTAAAAATATTTTTATCTTTGGCTGGGTTCCAAATCTCATAATCAAGGCCATTCACAATCCCATAAAGATCGCCAGCCCGCCCGCGCATTAATTTTTCTAAACCTGCCCCATACTCTTTGGTTTGGATCTCCCTTGCGTATTGCTCTGAAACAGTGCCGAGCACATCAGCATTAACCAGACCAGCCCTGGCAAAAGAGAGCTCATCGACCAGCGCAAAGCTCTCATCGCCAAAATAACCTTGATAAGCCATATTATGGATTGAGTAAACAGTAGCCGTTTTTTTAAAAACAAAATCCCCCTGCTCTCTAAATTTTTTGACCAGATACATCAAGGGCCCGGTTTGCCAATCATTGGCATGAATAATATTTGGCTGCCACTTATCTTTTTTAATCAGTTCAAGCGCCCCTTCACAGAAAGAAAAAAAGGCCTGGGCATTGTCAGGATAATCTTGAGGTCCTTGGCCATACAATTGCTCCCTTTTTGCAAAAGATTTATTCTTAATAAAGTCAATCGGCAGAGTAAACGTTTGTTTTTGATCAATAAAGCCATAGCTCGGCATCACAAGGCGCACATCATGGCCGATTTTATGCAAGGCTAAAGGGAGTGCGGCCGCGACATCGGCTAACCCGCCTGTTTTAGCAAACGGGGCAACCTCAGAAGCGACAAAGAGGATTTTCATCTAAAAATTAAATTTTAACTTCACGCAAAAACTTGGCTGCCTTTTCTGGCGCGACTGGATTGATATACAAACCAGAACCCCATTCAAAGCCTGCCATCTTGGTCAAGCGCGGGATAAGCTCAATGTGCCAGTGAAAATCAAACTTAAGGGTCCCCCAATAATCAGGTTTGCCAGGACGAGGCATTGGATTTGGCGACGTATGAAGCACCATATTGTAGGGAGGGTCATTCAAGCAAACTTTTAACCGCCCTAAAACATCTTTTAAACAGCGGGCTAATAAAAGCCTTTCTTCATCCGGCATCTCTTGAAAACCATATTCATGCCGACGCGGCAGAATCCAGGTCTCAAAAGGAAACCGCGACGCAAAAGGGGCAAAAGCCACAAAGTACTCATTTTCAAAAACTATGCGCTCACCTGAGCCAAGCTCCTGCCTAATAATATCGCAAAAAATGCAACGTTCTTTTTCTAAAAAATATGCCCGGGAATTAGTCAGCTCCATCTTAACGTAGCGCGGAGTAATTGGGGTAGCAATTAATTGCGAATGAGGATGGGTCAGCGATGCCCCGGCTACCTTGCCGTAATTCTTAAAAACCAGGGCATAACGAAAACGACTGTCTTTGCTTAGTTCCACAATCCGCTGTTTATAAGCCCAAAGGATCTTTTCAATATGCTCCTCTGGCATATCTGGGATATTCAGGGTGTGCTCTGGGGTTTCAATAATAACTTCGTGCGCCCCAATCCCGCTCATCATATCAAAAACCCCCATCCCAGTGCGGTTAATCTCTCCTTCGCTGGTCAAAGCAGGGAACAAATTCTTCACTATTCGCACATCCCAGCCCTCGGTATTGGGCGCTGTGCCAGGATCCCGCCAAGCAGTAATTTCTGGAGGGGTCTTGCTTTCATTACCTTTACAAAAAGGACATTTGGCTCCACCAGTCCCAGCCTCTTCAGAAACCGAAGGAAGCTTAAAATCAGAAGGCCGTTGTCCTCTCTCTGAAGCAATAACCACCCATCGCTCTGAAACCGGATCTTTTCTTAATTCTGGCATAATTCCTCCTATTCAATTCGCAAAATTATTCGAACCCGCCACATCTCACTAGCCGCTAGCTTAAACTTCCAGGTGGGGATCACGCATGTTCCCTGATGGATTTTTTCTAAACCAACTTCTGAACGAGAAATGGTCTCCACTGGAAATCGCAAAGTCTCAGCTGCTTTATCTGTGTCTAATAATACCTCAAAGGCTAAAGGTTCGTCAACGATTGTACTCAGGTTAAATTCTACCCCAAAATAAAAGCGGCACTCTTCTTGGCCAGAGTTGGTAATTTCATAATCAATAGTAACAATTGATTGTTTGGTTAAAAGGGTTGCCGTTTTTTCAATTTTAACAGGGCTTTCCCCAACTCGTCCATCCCGGGTCAGCCGCAAGCCAACTTCCGTCCCCCCCCTTTTTGGCATAAAAGAATAAGACCCCTCGACAAAATCCCCAATTTCCGCCTGGTTATCTAGTGAGATAAAATGGTCAAGCATTGACAGCCTGGGCCGTCGATCATGCTCTGAGGGACTGACATGATAAGCTTCTTTTTGCCTGGAAATAGTGTTGAGCACATTGACCTGTCGCGGCTTGTAGTCGAGCTCAAACAGCGAGCCACCCCGCTCCGGAGAAAAATAAAGAGTCAGCAAATCATTAGAAAGCAAGGCTTCATCATGACCATCCTTGTCAAAATCAGTTACCGTCAATTCAACAAAGGGCTTGCTGCCGCGCCTTATTTTTTCCAGCTCTAGCTCTGCCTTGATCAAATTAGCGTAAACAGCCTCCCGCAAATGTTTTAAATAAATACCGCCAAAGAGCCCATGCCAAAAAGCGTTGTTGCCTTGGGCCTGATAGAGATATTGGCGCGCGGCTGCCAGCTCTTTTTCTTTTTCATGGCGACCAAATAAACCCTTGGCCGAGGCCATAACCCTGATCTGGCCGCTGATGGCCAACATTTTTTTGTGCATATTATTGGCCTCAGGATATTTAGTTAAAAAGTTTTTAAAATGCCCACCTGACCATTCGTTCATCTCACGATACGAAGAATTGGGCAAATAAACCTGAGCTGTGGGCAAGGTCTCGTCAAGTTGCTCAGAAAAAGTCGTAAAATCGAGCCAGTCAGAATTTTCTTCGAGTGCCACCAGCAATTCATGCAGGTAGTCAGGATTTGTCCCGTTACGCAAACCAAACTTTTCGCCATCATCCATAAAAATAACTTGAGAGTCTTTCCTCTCATCAGCAAACTCTTTTAAGTGCTTGACAACATCATGGGGAGAGCTGGTCGGAATTATTTCGCGCAAACGTCGGTTAATAGGGAAAAGCTTAACAGTGTCTCCTTCATAATCCGTAATATAATGTCCAGAAATTTTTCGCTGATCAAAACCAGCTTGGACAAGGTGGTCGTCGTCAACTAAAACATACTCAATCCCTGCTTTGGAAAGAATTTTAGGCAAACTCGGTTCCCAAACCCGCTCCGTCAACCAAAGTCCGCGCGGGGAAGTCATAAAATTTTGTTTAATAAACTGGTTAGAGCGCTCGATCTGGGCTAGTTTGTCATCATCGGGAATTAAGGAGAGAATAGGCTCATAATATCCGCCAGAGAGGAGCTCAAGTTGTTCCCTCTTAACTAATTTCTTTAGCAGCTCAATAAATTCTGGTCGATTATGTTGAAACCAATCAAATAAAACCCCGCTATAATGGGCAGAAAATTTTACTCGGGGATGCTTGGAAATTGCTTCCAAAAAAGGTAAATATGATTGGGCATAAGCCTCTTCAAAAACATGCTCAAAATTACCCACTGGCTGGTGACAGTGGACACCAAAAATAAGCTTAAGCTTGGACATTAAATTTATCTAGAGGCCTGCCATCTTAGGTAATAATAATTTAATAATGGGACAAACTCTGTAGTTGCTTTTTGGTTTCCCGCGCTGTTTGGATGGTCATCTCCTCCACCAGCAATTGTTGGATAATAAGCTGTGTTTAAACTATCAACTTCCGTATGGTGTTGGACTGCCCCTGAAGATATGCGATGATGGTTATCCGGATCTGTCAGCACATTATAAAAATCAAAAACAGCTACGTTGTGAACTCCACCAGTCGCGCTATAGCCTGTTAACCAATCATTGACTAACCAGTTATTGAAAGCCCGGGCATTGGCAGCGTTGGCCCCAACATAATGACCAGCTGTCCTGGGTGGAGAGGTCACAGCAATAAATAATTTATCCGGTCTAGCGCGGCAATATTCTAAGATTTGGTTATAAACCCATTTGCAATTTGCCACACTATAAGCCGCTGGTTGATCCGCGTCATCCCCTGTAGTTTGTTCTTGGATAAGATTAGTTGCCCCGGTTGCGGCCGCATCAGTTGGATTACCATATAGATTACTATTTGGGAAACAGCCCTTAAACATTACAATCTGATTCTCTCCCCCAGGATTAGTAATTGTATTAGTATAATAATAGTTAGAATTATTAGCATAGACATAAGCCATATTTGTAGTCGTAAACCAGGTGGTCCAAAAACCAAAATCAGTATTGTATCCCAAGTGCACACTGCCAGCGAACCACGCATAATCTGTTTCTGTGACATAATAATTATTCGCATTCAAGCTTGCCCCTAATCCCCCAGCTGTTTCAGGTTCATCATCTGTATTATGAAGCCAATTCCCACCACTTGAATGGTGGATAAAACATAATTTGACGGTGGATGTCCCACCACCAGAGGCCAAGGTCGTTGTTGGGCCTCCTACTAAAGCTGTGGTAGTTGTTGTTACCCCCGGAGGCAACGTTGTTGTTTCTACAGAAGCACTATCTGTCGCAGTTGTGCTACACCCAACAACATACGCTCCTACACTTGCCAA
>JBDRMQ010000077.1:0-9729 GCA_043811955.1 bacterium
CTGGCCCATCTATCTCTAAAACAACCTATGGCGCTAAGCTAAATTTACCGATCTTAAGCCTTGACGCGACCCGCATTATTGATAATAATAATAGCGCGCTAACCAGCTGGACTGTTGATATTGGACTTGGAATATAAATAACAAGGGGGTGAAAAAAATGCGTAAAACTTTGATTTTTGCTTTAATCTTATTTATTGGGGCCTTGTTGATTGCGGGTTGTTCCTCAACTTCAACCTCGACTAAACTAGTGACAAATGCCTCAGCTGCCATCAATGCGTCAACTGCGGCTAGTCTAGCTCAAGAAGTAAATGATGCTATGGCAGCTTGGACTTCAGCAGGGAGTGTTAGTGGGACCATTGTTACAGCTTCAATTAAGGCAGCAGCTCTTGACAGCGCTTCAGTTGTAACTGGCCCTGATGCTGGCGGTTATTATCATGTGACCGAAGAAGTAACCACAACCAGTGGGACCTACGAAGCTGACCTATATGTTAAATTAGTCACCAATGAAGCTGGACAAACAACTGATACCTATATTTATGGGACATTTGTTTTGTCACTTAACGTAGCTGGAAGCTCCCTCACCTACACCATGACCTTTGGTAGCGGTAGCGCTGATCCATACCATGGCACAGCTACTTGGACAAGTGGTGAACTGACTTCAATTAGTGCTGCTGGACCATTACGCCTAAGTATTACTACCAATGATGGGACCATAGACCACACAACTGTCATGACCATCAGCCTAAGTGGTTTTAGCCTTCCTGTAACCGCGGGGGCTGACTACCCAACCGGGACCATGACCATTACTATGACTTATGATGGGACCACTGATGCCAACACCTATACTATTGTTTACAATGGCACAAGCACCGCCGCTGTCTCCTACGGTAGTTACTCAACCACTATCACTGTCCCATCGACTTAAGCAGACTGTTTCTTTAGAGCAACCCCAGAGATCTTCTGGGGTTGCTTTTTCTCTATCCATAAGCTATATTTTTATGAATGAAAAGGCTGCTGTTCTTCGTTTGCCTCCTACTGGTTTTAATTTTTAATTCTGCTTTTTCTATCACCAAATGGCGGGACTCTGTCTATACCCAAATAGAACAAGAAACAATCAAGGGGCTTGAGGGCTCTTTTAACGCTAAAGTCTCAATCGGTAAAACTTCTGGCAGGGTCATTGGCCAAGCGATCTTTGAGAACGTTGAGATCAAAGATTTCGCCAAAGTTAAAAAAATATACGTTAACTTTAACCTCATCACTTTTTTGAAAAAAAAGGACGTGGTCCCTGCCATCACTAGCATAAAAATAGTTGGCGGTAAATTTAACGTTAAAAGAGATGGGCAAGCAAAATTAAATGTCCTCTCCCTGCTTAAGCCGGTAAATCCAAGCGACCCGCCACCCCCTTTCCGCGCCAAGCTGATCTTTGAAAACTGCGAGCTCAATTATTTTGATGAAATAGGGTTCAGAAAAAAACCTCAAGGCTTCAGCGAACAGATCATTGATTTGCGCGGCACAATCAGCTTTGAACTAAAGGACCAAATCCGGCTCTCCCTCTTGGGCAAAACCAAAGCAGCGCCCAACTCCCCAATAAAAATCTTTGGCTCAAACAATTATCAAACAGGCCAGTATCAATTCAACATCACGGCCAACAACCTCCCCCTGGCTAAATGGGGCAATTATACAATCCCGCTTGAACAATTAAAGGTCCAGGAAGGGGAAACAGATGTTAGCCTAAAAATCTCTCCGGCAATAAAAAAGGGGTGGCCAGTTGCTTTTAGCGGTGAATTTAAGATCAAAAATGCCGCCTTAAACTTTGCTGATAATACGGCCGGGGAATTTACCGGCGAATTGTCAATAGTTGATGATGAGCTAAGGGCTAAAAACGTTCAACTTAACCTCAATGATATCCCGCTCAAGGCAAAGGGGAGCTTGAAAAATTTCGAGCAGCCAAATATTAATCTAGAAATCGCTCTCAATAATCTCCAGGCCAGCAAACTGCTGGCCCTTTTCAAAGAGACAAAAAAGCTGGACCTTGCCGGCCTCTGCACTGGCAACTTTGTGCTCATTGGCCCCCTCTCCTCCCCTAAAATTACCGGCCAAGCCCAAATTAATGACGGCAAATTTTACAATCAAGCTTTTTCCGGCGAGCTCAACCTTCAATATGATAAAAAATCATTACTACTAAAGGTCAACAAAGCCCTGCTATATCAAGGTGGGGCCACTGGCGTTTGTAAAATCAATTTTCAAGAAAAGGGACCCCAGCTCTCTCTTGAGGCAAAATTACATAGAATTGACTTAGCCGCTCTCAGTCAAAAATCTCCAGGCATTGAAGGCCTGGCTAGCGGCGAGCTAAAACTTGAAGGGCCCTTATCTAACCTTAAAGGCAAACTACACAGCACCCTTGAAAAGGCACTGCTCTTTGGTCAACCCATGGCCGACATCTCATCAACTTTTGTCATTGAAAACAACAATATCAGCTTTGAATCCTTTAATGCCTCATCAGCAAACGCCAGCCTCCAGGCTTTTGGACAAATAACCAATCTTGAAGATTTTTCTTTTACGACCAAAGCCCAAGGGATTAAGCTCCAAGGCTCAGGTATTTTAGGGACAATGGAAGCAATGGTGAGTTTCTTTGAAGGGGATATTAGCTGGCTTTTGAACAGTGAGTTCCTAAGATCGCCGCTGCGCAAGCTCAACGCCAGCGGTAAAGCGATTTTAAGCCAGGGGAAAATTGGAGAGCAACTTTTTAGTCAAGCCAAAGGCCAAATTAGTCTCAAGCACGGCCTTATTAAAGTTGAGAACCTCTCCTTAAGCCAGGAAGGCTCGCAAATTTTTGTTTCTGGCCAAACCGGGCTCGGCCAAACACTATTAGTAATTTCCGGGGAAAGTGTTTCTTTGACTGATTTAGGGATTATCAACCATTTTCTCCCCCCCAACTGCCAAAACCCAACTGGTTTAGCTAATATCAAAGCGACAATTACAGGAGAACTCAAGGCCAACACCCAAATAACCTCTATCGACCCGCTACTGGACCTAAATATCAAAGGAGAGCTTAGTCTGGCCAATGCTTCTATTGCCAACGTTCAAATTAAAAAAGGACACACCCTCTTTTCTTGGGAAAAAAAGACCTTAAGCTTTGAAAAATGCAGCTTGCAGACCAGCCACTCCGAACTTTTCGGCCAAATTAAGCTCAACCCTCAAAATAATTTAAGCGGCAGTATTTCTGGCACCATTAATTTTGATGAGCTCAAAAAATTAACCAGTAAATATGGGCAGCTGATGGGGAATACTGGCATAAACCTTAATTTTAGCGGCACGTTAAGTAATCCGCAATTCGCGGCCAGCTTTTTAAGCGAAAATTTTCGGTTCAATACTATTACTTTTGACAAAGTTAAAGGGAGCCTTGTTTATAACAACCATAAACTCATAGCCAAAGAACCAATTCTCTTGATCGCGCAAGAGGGAGAATACAAACTTGCCGGGGAAATCGATTTCACCCCGCTCCAGACCGGCCAGCCAGAAAAGACCAAGCTTAATCTTAAGCTTAAAGTTGATCAAGCTGATCTATCGCCGGCCATTGTCCTGTCTGACAAAATATATGGCGAGATAATCCGCCGGCTTTTGCCAGAAACAAAGACCGGCCAGACAATAATCAATCTCAAGAACCTGACAATGCCAACAATTGAAAATTTTATCAAGAATGATAAGGCAACGCTTTACTTAAGCGACCAAACACAACCAAACTTCCTCAAAAGCTTCAAGGCTGTTGCTCAAGAAAGCCAAAAAGAGCTGGCTGAAAATACCGAAAGCCGCTTAGGCGGAAAAGTTAAGGCGGAAATTTCTCTGAGTGGAGAGATCCAAAACCTTTCAGGTAATTTTAAAGGGGAAGTAGCTAACGGTTATTTTGAAAAATATCACTTTGATTCCCTAAAAGCTGAAGGCAGGCTTGACAACAAGATTTTCAGGGTCCGCCAGCTGGAATTAACCAAAAATCGAGGAAAACTTAAAGCTAAGGGAGAGATCAGCTTTAAGGGAGAGATCTCAGCCGAAGTTTCAGCTAATAACCTGCCGCTGGATATCTTAAAAATAGTTTTTGACAAGGAATTTGCCGGGACATTTAACCTCAACGCGACAATTTCTGGCCCGCTGCAGGACCCCAACTTTTCCACTAATGCCACCAGCCAAAACCTAAGCTTGGCTAAGATCGATTTTGACGAGGCCTCTTTATCAATTACCAAGAACAAAGACCAGCTCAAAATCTATAACGTCAAACTGACCAAGAACAGGGAAACCTCAACTGCTGTTGGCCAGCTAACCCTGGCCTATCCGGGAAAACTAGAAATTAAAGCAAACTTAAAAAACGACGCCCTTGGTCTCTTTAGCCTTTTTACCAATGACCTTAAATGGAAAAAAGGGCAAGGCTTGGCCAAGCTTGACCTTAGCGGTTCATTTGAAAACCTTATCGTCAATGGACAAATAAACATCCAAGACACCGACCTCTTTGTTTCAGCCATTGATTCGGACATAAAAAATATCAAAGGGCAAGCCGTGATCAGCGAGAGCCTCGTCAATCTTGAGAGCTTAACTGGAAAGTGGCAGGGCGAACGGACCCAAAATTACGCCAATTTTATTGGACTAGCCGGGACCATTAAGCTCCATAAGCTATTAAGCCTTAATAGAATGGTTGACCTAAACCTGATCGTCTCACCCTATCATTATGTCGTTGATTTGCCAGATAAATTTTCTGGACAGATAAAGATAGAAAAAACCAGGCTTTATGGGCCGCTATATCTTGATTTTTCCGCTGGGCCAACCCTGGTCAGCCAGGCTGAGATCAGCAACGCGGTTATTGTGGTTGGTAAAAAAGAAAGCAGCCTAAAGGCTTTTCCGCTTAATTTTGACCTTGAGTTAAATCTAAAGAAAAACGTCTATGCCTCAATGGGCGATATTTCCACTATTGACCTTAGCACTATCTTTATGAACCTGGAGCTAAAAAGTGATGGGCTCAAAGTTTTAGGCAATCTCAGCTCTCCGGCCCTTTCCGGCAAAGTTGAACTAAAACGGGGCTCAGTTAATATCTTTAACCAGGAATTTTCGCTCCTTTCAACTGACCAGCAACAATTATATTTCCCTTATGACAATGATAAAGTAGTGGAAAACGTAGCCCTTTTTAGCGGCGAAGAAGGGATTTTTCCAGATATTAAGATCGTGGCTAAAGTAGACGTGGAAAATTATGAGGAAGACCCCCTGACCTTAGAGCCGATTGCCGCCAAAGTAACAATTGTCTCTCATCTGTCAGGAATTTTAGGCTCAAACAACAAAACTGAGGGGCTGAATGTTTCATTCAAGAGTTTTACTGAAGACAAAACCAAAAGCCCGGCTGAAATGGTCCCGGCAAATTACAGCGAACAAGAAATAAAAGTCATGCTGCTCCCTGAATTTATTAAATCCTTGGCTAGCAATCGAGAGTATGGGGCCAACGCCCTAATTACTGATTATCTTGACAGCCGGATCCAGACTTTTTTGTTTCGGGGCCTAGAAAGAAACCTTGAACAGCGGCTTGGGCTAGAGAGCTTGACCCTGGAGTACAACTTTGGCAAAAAGCTGCGGCAGAACATGGGGGTCCAAGAGACCTTGACTCAGCCTGACTGGCGGGTCGGCTTTGTTAAAGGCTTTTTTGACCAGCTCTACATTGACGTTCGATATTCACAAACATTTAAAGAAGATGAAACCCTGCCTGCTGAAACCAGCTTTGACACCCAACTAACCTATAAATTATCACCAATTTGGTCTATAATATATTATGCTGAAGAACCAAACCTCAAAGAGGTCTCAGCTAAAAACCAAAAGATCAGCCTGCAAGCCAGGTTCGCTTTCTGGTAAAAGAAAGGAATTAAAAATGAAAAAACACTTATTATTTATAGTTTGCTGCTTAATAATTGTCTGCGCCCTGCCAACTTGGGCCCAGACACTTTCGGTTAATCCCTTGATCACTGGAATTGAGGTCAAAGGCAACAGAACCATTGCTGAAGAAGAGATCATAAACGTTGTCTTTAGCCGCATTGGTGACAGCCTGCTTGAGCCAAAGGTCCAAGCCGACACCAAAGCCATTTATGCCCTGGGCTATTTTTCAGATGTCTCTGCCACTTTTGAGGCTGGGACTGACGGCACAAAGGTCATTTTTCAAGTTGTTGAGAACCCTGTTATCAGGGAAATTTTTGTTGAGGGGAATACAGTCTACACCACCGCTGATCTCTTAAAAATGATCGAGACCCAAGCCGGCCACAGCTTAAACTACAAACTGCTCCAAACCGACATAGAAAAGATCAATGCCCGCTATAAAGAAGAAGGCTATGTTTTGGCCAAGGTGGTAGACGTTATCACAGATGAAAAAAACCGCACCTTAAACTTTAAAATTATCGAGGGCCAGGTTGAATCAATCGCCCTTGACGGCAACGAACAAACTCACGACGATGTAATCTTAAGAGAGCTAAAAACAAAACCAGGTTCTATTCTAAACGAAAAAACCCTTAAGCAAGACTTGCGGCGCGTCTTTAATCTGGGTTTTTTTTCAGAAGTTAACCCGGACTTTCAACCAGGCTCTAAACCCGATTCAGTAGTAATTGTCCTGAAGATCAAAGAAAGCCGCAGCAGCACCATTAATTTTGGCGGCGGCTTTGGCGAGCGAGAAGGCTGGTTTGGCTTTGTTGATCTTTCCGTCAATAATCTTATGGGCACAGGCCAGGGGCTCATGATCCGTGGCCAGGCAGGCCAGCAAATGACCACTTACCAGTTCAAATATACCAACCCTTGGCTAATGCCAGACCGTTTTGGCGACCACGCGGCTTTTACCTTCAAACGTTGGTTTACTATTGGCCGAGATATTTACCTTACTGAGCAAAGTGGTATCTACAATGGCTTTGATGTCTCCTTGGGAAAACCTTTTCTAGAAGATTACAATATCGTGTGGACCCTGGGAAGCGAGCTGGTAACCCCATACAACAACGCGACTTTTGAAGCTTATCAAGCTGACACTATCGGCGTGACCCTTTCCTATGACACTCGCGACTATTGGCTCAACCCTAAATCCGGTGATTATTATTCTGTCTCAGTTAAGCAAGGCTGGAAACACGCGGGTAGCGGGACCACAGGTTTTTTCAAATTAGGCAATGACGCCAACTGGTACCGCTCAATCGCCGATAATCAGGTCATCGCGGCCCATATCGGCACAGGGATTGGCTTTGGCGACATCCCTGTTGGTGAAGAATATTGGGCTGGCGGGGCCAACAGCGTCAGGGGATACTATCCATCAGAAGCACATAAAGGGAGCCGCAAATTTATTTTTAACGTTGAATATCGCTTAGATTTTTCCGACATGTTCCAAGGTGTTTTCTTTTATGATTGGGGAAATACTTGGAACAAAGGCGCCCCGGTCCCTGCTGATTTTCTCTCTGGCTGGGGCCCTGGGGTGCGTGTCAATACCCCGCTTGGCCCAATCCGCCTTGATTGGGGCGTGCCGCAAGGTAAAGCCTTTGGCGAAGGAATAATGCATTTTTCAATTGGACAAGCTTTTTAATGTCCGATGGATGTCAGTAGATTATTTGATATTTACCTAAAAGAACTTCTGGAATGGAACAAGAAGTTTAATCTCACTGCGATTACAGATGCGGAAGAAATAAGGATTAAACATTTCCAAGACTCCCTGGCTATTCTCCCTCACACCCCACAGCTCACGACTCACGCCTCTCTTATTGACATCGGCACTGGCGCCGGCTTTCCAGGCATTCCGCTAAAAATAGCTTGTCCAGATATTAAGTTAACCTTGGTTGAAGCAACCCGAAAAAAAACCGAGTTTCTCAAGCACCTGGTCAAAGTTTTAGAATTAAAAGAGGTGGAAGTTATCTGGGGACGAGCTGAAGAGGTGGCCATCAAACGGCGAGAAGAATTTGACCTGGCTGTTTCTCGAGCAGTCGCTGAATTAAATGTTTTATGTGAACTCTGTTTGCCATTTGTCAAAGTTGGCGGGCGCTTCATCGCTTATAAAGGACCGAAAGCCGCGGCAGAAGCTCAAGCTGCCCAAAACTCTATCAAGATTTTAGGTGGTAAAGTTGCGCAAATAACAGAGAAACCCTGGCTAGTGGTGATCGACAAAGTAGCCAAGACCCCTTCAAAATATCCCCGCCGCCCTGGCATGGCATCGAAAAATCCCCTGTGATATAATATCAGCTATGTCGACTTTTTTTGCTGTTGTTAATCAAAAAGGTGGCGTTGGCAAAACCACTACCACTGTTAATCTAGCTGCCTATTTGGCAAACTTTGGCAAAAAAATTCTGCTCATTGATGTTGACGCGCAAAGCAATGCTTCGGTTGGCCTTGGGGTTGATCGAAGCGAAATTAAAAAGTGCCTCTACGATGTTCTTATTGAAGGAACCCCAGCCGAAGAAGTAATCATTAAAACCTCTATTGAAAATCTTGACGTTCTCCCCTCCACCCCGCGTCTAGCTGGGGCTGAAGTCGAGCTAATCACCATGGAACCTCGTGAACAGCGCTTAAAACAAGCTTTGCAAAGCATCGAATCAAGCTATGACATGATTATTTTAGACTGTCCACCTTCTTTGTCACTTTTAACTGTTAATGCCTTAACGGTTGCGCACGAAGTTATTATCCCGATCCAATGCGAATATTACGCGCTGGAAGGGATCAGCCAATTGACCCATACACTAGAGCTGGTCCGCGAAAGTTTAAACCCAGAGCTGAAGATTCGCGGGATTGTCCTCACCATGTATGACCCTCGAACTCTCCTCTCTGCCCAAGTCGCTGATGAAACCAGAAAATACTTTGGCAAGAAAGTTTTTAACACCGTTATTCCACGTAACGTCCGTTTAGCTGAGGCCCCAAGTTTTGGCCAACCAATTTTATTCTATGCCCCAGGTTCTAAGGGGGCCGAGGCTTACGAAAATCTATGTCAAGAGGTGATAGGCAATGGCAGTAATTAAAAACAGAGGTTTGGGCCGAGGTTTAGGCGCCTTAATCCCCCAAAGGTCGGTGCTGATGGGAGGCCGCACCATTGTTAATATTGATATCAACGCTGTTATCCCCAACCCCAGACAACCCCGACACACCTTTACTGAAGAAAGTTTAAAAGAGCTGGCTGCTTCAATTGAAGAGCAGGGAATTATTGAACCGATCCTAACCAGGATGCGTGACGGTCAATATGAGCTAGTGGCTGGGGAACGACGTTTGCGCGCTGCCAAGTTGGCTGGATTAACCAATGTCCCAGCTATTGTCAAAGAATTCTCTGATGAGCAATCACTTGAACTTGCCCTAATTGAAAACCTGCAGCGTGAAGACTTAAACCCCATGGACGAAGCTGAAGGCTACGCGCAATTGGTCAAAGAATTTAGCTTGACCCAGGAAGCTGTCGCAAAAAAGGTCGGCAAAAGTCGTGCTACTGTAGCTAACTTACTGAGAATTCTCGCCCTGCCAGAAACAATCAAAAACAGTCTGCGCAGCCAGGAAATTTCTTATGGTCACGCCAGGGCTATCTTATCTGCAGAGGATGCTGGCCGCCAACTTGAAATCTGGCACCAAATCATAGAAAACAAACTTAATGTTCGTGATGTTGAGGCTATCTCTGCCCCAGCAAAAAAGGTTAAAAAAGGCGGCCGCAAACGAGCTTTTACCCAAAACACCGAGCTTAATGCCTTGGTTGAAAAGCTGACCACCCAC
>JBDRMQ010000078.1:0-4305 GCA_043811955.1 bacterium
GGCTTCATTTCTAAAACATCCAGGTAGGGCAAGCCACCGCGGAGAATAACCTGGCCAGCATAAGCAAAAAGCCCTTCGTCACGATCCAAAGGAATCCCAACGATATTAATCCTGAGTAAAATATAAACAACTACAATTAAACTAACAGCTAACCAAAATTTTAAATTAAGAGGTGTTCGCATGTTATAGAAAGAGTTGGTATTCCTTGTCCAAACAAACAATTAGCTGGTGAGAAAGCTTTTTTATCTCGTAAGTTTTTTGCGTCTCAACAAACAAAGAGGTCGCGCTGTTTTTTAGCTCTGGGAGAAATAAATCCTGCGGCAGATTTACGTTCAAACCAATCCCCATGATAACGTGACCAGAGGCTAGCCGCTCTGTCAGGATACCGCAAATCTTTTTGCCGGCAACAAGGACATCGTTGGGAAACTTTATCTCAGCCGGCAGATCAGCCACTTGTTCAATAAGGGCAACAACCGCCCTGGCCCCAACCATGGTTATCTCGCCAAGGTCCTTTGGGTTTTTGTGGGGTTTAACAATTGCGGATAAGTATAGGCCAGAACCTTTTGGTGAAAACCAAGAGCGGCCAGGCTTACCTCGCCCGGCAGTTTGCTCATCCGCCACCACAACCCCGCCCTCACCTAAACCCTTACCAATTAGTCGTTTGGCCTCATCGTTTGTTGAGTCAAGCGTGCTGTAACATATTATCTCTTTACCGATCAGAATTGGTAAAGAAGCCCTACTGCCGCTATATCAGATGTATCATCAGTTGCCTTATCTTGAAAAACAAGATACGAAGCATCAACGTTGGTATTTGGAGCAACCGCGTATAGGACTCCACCCTGCGCAGTTAAACGGCCAGAGGGAGCACTATATTTATAGTCACCAGACAACCGGACATCACCTTTTCCAATTAATTTCAGGTCATCAGAGACACTTTGCACGACCTTACCGGCTAAACTAACAGTCCCATTGGTCAGCGGCCTCATAAAAGGATCAAAACCAGCTAGGTCAAATTGCGCAGCTTGAAAATTACTATTAATATAAGATGAACCAACTTTTGCCACCATGACATTGGCCACCGTACCAGTCTCCCAAACGTCATTCAAAGCGACTTCTCCTTTAACAAACCAAGCTTTTTGATCTGATCCCCCAATCCCGAGTGTTCCAGCAGTTTCAACTTTACTGCCAATTGGGGCAGCTAACGTTATTGCCCCTCTCATGTCCCTGACTGAAGAAGAAAACATGCCAGACGAATAATAATCACCAGTAACATCAAGCCGTAAATCATTAATTAGCGGCACTTCAGCAAAAGCATAACCTACAGTACCAGTAACTTTACTGGTCGTAACCCGGCCAGAGCTGGCTTTACCAGGAACAATATAGCCGGCAGAGACATCTGTGCCCCACAAGACAGTTGAAGCAACAACCCCGGTGTCAGGCCTAACATAAGTCACCCCAGCTTCGCTGGGTAAAACACCAGTCGCGTCTGTAGCATGCTGGACTGACCCTGGCCCAAAAGTAACCTTAACATCAATTGGATTTTCAACGCTCAGTTTAGAGAGGTCTAACCTCAAGTTTGATTCAATATCAAAAAGCTCCGTTGCTAACACTCCGCCGGTGGCAGTTGCGCCACTGTCATTAAAACCATAGTCCATTGTATCAAGGTTAATCTTTACATCAGCGCCATCACCAAGGTCCCTGGCGGTTGAAAGCTTTAAGCGATAACTGGCTACCCCGCCACTGGCACCAGTCGCCAAAAGATTCCCTGTTTTCCAACCGGCACTGTAGCTCCCAGAAATTGGCGAACCTGCCCCACCCCCCTGTTTTAGGGCGGCAACATCCTCTTTTAGCTTAGCAATATCCTCAGCATCCAAAGCCTTGGCCAGCTTGTAAATAAAAACCGCTGTTTCGTAGCGAGAGATATTTTTTGTCCCGCGGAAAGTCCCGTCAGGATAACCATTAGTGACTCCCAGCCTCACTAACTCATAAATCGCCTCTGCTGCCCAGTGATCGTCTGGCACATCCTTAAAAGTCAACGCAGAAGCCGCAACCGCTAAAATTATAACAAGCCCTACCGATAAAAATCTTCTCATCAATTTCATCTCCCCCTATATTATATTTAATTATATCGAGTTTAAATTTTACCACCACCAGCTGTTTTGTCAAGATGTATAATGTATAATAGCAGCATGAAAGAACAAGAGCTTGAAGCCAGATTGAAAAAACTGAATGTCCATAGGCAGGAAGTTGTTGAAAAATTCATTCGTTCAGGCGGCCGGGGTGGTCAAAATGTCAACAAAGTGGCAACTTGTGTCTACCTGAAACACCTGCCGACAGGGATTGAAGTAAAAATGTCGCGCGGCCGCACGCAGGGATTGAACCGTTTCTTGGCCTGGCGGCTCCTGGCTGATAAGGTCGAAGAACGGCTCAAAGGAGCAAAAAGCAAACACCAGCAAATGATCGAAAAGATCAGAAGACAAAAAAGAAAACGCTCTAAAAGAGCTAAAGAGAAAATTCTCAAGGCCAAGAAAAAACAGTCGCAAAAAAAGAAACTACGCCAAATTTCCCCTTTTGATCTTATTTGATTTTCAACCTAAAATAAATTATAATAAAAACTCAAATGTTAAAGAAAGCCCTTATTTTTTTCACCCTGCTATTCTGCGCATTAAGCCTACAAGTTAATGCCCAAAAAGCATTAACCTTAGATAACTTTGTCAAAACAGCAATCAAAAAAAATCCGGCTTACCAAGCCTCGGCCAAAGAGTATCTGGCTGCCATTGAAGCCAATAAAAGCGCCCATTCTCTAGAGGATTGGAATCTGATCGCAGCCGGAGTTTTGACAGGTTCTTCGGCCTCACCCACCGGCGGTTTTTCGCCAACCTATCAGCATGTGGCAACCTACTCCCTTGGCGTTGAAAAATACATTGCTGCCACCGGCACCGCCTTAAAATTTGAGCACAGCAATTCAAGATATGTGGCTGAATATCCGACTATGACTATTCCGGGACTGGGGACTTTGGACATATCACCCAGGACCCCTTCTTATTCCCCCAGCATCTCAATTCAAATTGTCCAACCCCTGATGAAAAATGGTTTTGGTCTGGCAGCGAAGAATGGCCTTAAACTTTCGGACTACGCAACAAAACTAGCAGCTTTAAAACTGTCAGAAGATTGGGAAGATTTTATCAGCCGCCTGCATACTGAATATCTTTCATGGCAGCTTTGTCACATAAATGTAAAGCTTTACGAAAAGAAAACTAAAAAAGTTGAAAACCAATTAAATCTTATCCAAAAACAAGTTCTCTATGGCCTTTCTGAAGAACTTGACCTTGTCCAGCTAAAACAAAAACTGCAAGGTTACAAATTAATGCTCGAATCAGCCAGAATGGCCTGTCAAAGCCAAAAACAAAACATTCTGCTGCTAATGGGAAGCTCGCTTGATCAAACAGCTGTGCCGGAAGATTTCGTGAAAGACGGTCCGGTCCTGCCGCAAAATAGCGCCCTAGCCTATCTTGAGGAAAACTCAAACATTAAACAAACCACAGATTTATTAGTTGCCATGCAAGCAGTCTCCCTTGACACCGCTAAAGACGGGACAAAACCAGATGTTAATTTGATTGGCGAGTTTAAGCCCAAGGGTTATGGCTACGGTTTTTCCGACAGCCTCTCAACTATCGGCGACCATGCTGAATACACCCTGACTGTTTCAACCGCTAGACCCTTAGCCAACAATCAGGCAAACGCTAATGCTAAACAAGCAGAACTAGAATACGAAAAAATCATCAAAACCCAGGCAGACACTCTGCTCAATTCCAAGATAGGCCTGGCCACACTCTATACAAACCTAGAATACATGACCAATATGGTTGACCTCAATAAAAGCAATCTTGAGCTGGCAGAAAAGAGGTTAAAGCTTGAACAGAAAAAATTTAACCAGGGCCGCAGTTCAGTCTATTTTCTTCTGCAAGCCGAAGATGATGTCTTGGCAGCAGAAAACAGCCTAAACGGGACCTTGTTTGCCAGAGAAAAAGTCGTGAGCCAGATCAAGGCGATGACCGACCGGTATCTTATTGAGTATAAGGACGTATTAACCTTATGAAAAATCTATTTAAATTTTTTATCGAGCATCCGAAACTAGTAAATCTTTTTCTTGTCCTCGTCCTCGTCATGGGGGCAATGTCGTTCCTTAACTTAAAGCGCAACAGTATCCCCAAAGTTGACTTTAAGATGATGTTTGTCACTGCCATTTATCCAGGGGCTGCGCCAGAAGACGTAGAAATCAATGTCACGATCCCGCTGGAAGAA
>JBDRMQ010000079.1:0-2953 GCA_043811955.1 bacterium
TTGAGTCTGCTTCAAATGTTACTGGGATAAAAAATCCTGTTGAAAAAGTTTGTTGGCTTGCTGACAAATATGGGGCCAAGGTTTTTATTGATCATGCTCAGGGGGCAAGTTCAATGAAAATAAACCTAAGTGAGTTGCCTGGTCAAGTCTTTGTGGCTTTTTCTGGCCATAAGACTTATGCCAGGGATGGGAGCGGGGCGGTTGTGGGTCCAATGGAGTTCTTTAAAGGACGAGCTGTGAAACCTGGCGGTGGTGCAATAACTGGAGTGACAAAGTTGGCGGGGGACATTTATTATGCTGAGCCGGCTCATAATTTAGAGGCTGGGACCCCAGCCTATATTGCTCAAGCCTCTTTAGGAAAAGCTGTGATTGTTTTAGAAGAGGCTGGAATGACAGAGATTGCTGCCAGAGAAGAGCAAATGACTCGTGCTTTGATGGCTGGCTTGCTTGCGTATGATTGGATCAATGTTCTTGGAGAATCAGAGCTTGATGTTGTTCCTCGTGGCCCAGTGATTAGTTTTACTGTTAAAGGAAAAGATGGTCAGAATATCCCGCCTGGTTTTTTAGCTAAAGCCTTGGAGGTTTTTTATGGTGTTGAATCAAGACCTGGCCAGTTTTGTGCCCACCCGTATATTTACCAGCTATTAAATGTTTCTGATAATGACGCGCATGCTCACGCTTTAAAGCATGTGACGAGAGGACGAGCTGGCTGTGCTGCTCTACCAGGGGACCAAGATTACCATGCCCTGCGCTTTAGCTTTGGTTTTCCGACCAGGTCAAGGCAGCTTATGGCTTTGCCAAGAATTTTAGCCGAGGTTCGGGCGATGTGGCCTGACCAGAGCGTCTTAAGGCTTGACCAGGCGCTGGGAGAATTTTTTATTCCTGGACAAGTCAGGGTTTTAACAGAAGGGACTTTCTCCCTTTATGACCGTGGTCCGAGGAAAGATTTGACTGCTAATCATCCCACCCCTATAATTCAAGTATAATATTGTTGTGGTTTGATATAGGGGAGATATTTCCATTCTATTACTGTTAATTGCTATTGCCATTATTGGCTCAATTTTTATTCTCCTTACCCGGGAGCTCAAAAGCGTTTTTTTGTTTTTGGCTATTTACGGCAATTTCTCTCTAGGCATATTTGTTTTATTAAATAATTGGAAAAATAAAATAAATATTTCTTATGCCCTGACTACGTTACTGACAGCGCTGTGGGTGACCCTGGTCTTGTTCTTTGATGTCTCACGAGACAGCGCCCAAGCCCTTTTGCTCTACAGAATGGCGACTATGGTTAGCGCTTTTATCCCAATCCCGTTTTTGTATTTCTTTTCTGTTTTTCCGAAAGAAGATGCTGTCCCTAGAACATATCAAATAATCGCCTGGTTTATCCTGGCCCTTTTCTTTGCTGGGATCTCTTTTTCTGATCTGCTTATCGCTGGGATTGCTGGTCAAAATAGTGCTCATTTGTCTTTAGTTGTTGGGCCGGCGTATATTTTGTTTGTGATCTACTTTCTTGGCTTTCTGGTCTTTGCTTTTTATCGTTTGTTTGAGCGGTATTTTGCTTATCGCGGGCTAGCGCGGCAACAGATAATTTATGTCTTATTAGGGTTCTTTTTAGGATTTATCTTTCCAGTAGTTACTAATTTGATTATGCCGTTTTTTGGTCTCTCTAATCTAATTGACATCGGGCCGCTAGCCACCATCATTACAGTTATTTTTATTTCTTACGCCATTACCAAATCTCACTTGATGGATGCCTCAATTGTGATTAGTCGGGCAGTGGCTGAGATTATAACTATTATATTATTGGGTACAATTTATTTGAGTTTAGTTTTTTATTATCAGGCTTATCGGGCGGGGAGAATAGATTTATTATTTTTACTTGTAAGTATTGTTTTTGGAGTATTTGTTGGCCATTGGTATCAAAAAATCCAGCTTTTTTTGCAAACTACATCTGATAAATTGTTTTTGCGGGGAAAATACGATTATTACAAAGAGGTCTCTGCCGCCAGTACCCAGGTTGGCCAGCGGCTATCCCTGGCCGCTATTCTTGGCATTCTTTATAAAACTTTTTTCAATGTGGTTGAAGTCGCGGACTCAAGGATCTTTTTGCCGGATAATTTCTCTGAGCCACAAAAGGGTTCAACCCATTATGTTGTTTACGATCGGGAGACCTTTTTGCCTCAAAATGATGGGGAGCGGATCGAAATTGAGGACCCCTTGGTTGAGAAATTGGTTTTGGCCCGCAGGGCGATTTTTTTGGAAGGTAATTTGATTGTTCCTTGTATTCTTGAAGAGCGATTGATTGCTTTTTTTGTTTTAGGCAAAAAACTTTCAGAAGAATCTTACACAGATGAGGACATAGACCTTCTGCAGGTTTTAGCTAACCAAACCGCGATCTCTTTTGACCATACCCGCTCCTATGAAAAAATTGCGGCTGATCTTGAGGCAGCAGAGCGTCAACTAGATCGCGCTCAACGTTTAGCCTCCTTGGGGACGCTGACTGCCGGGGTGACCCATGAAATTCGCAATCCCTTGACAGTTATTCGTTCTGAAACAGAAAGGTTGCCCAAGGCCTTGCGGGACCAAGAATATCTTGAGCAGCACCGGGACCTTTTGCTCAAACACCTTGATAGAATTAGTGAAATTATTCAGCGGATGCTGGGGATGTCTAAGGAAAAAGAAAAAAAACGGGTCTACTTAGACATTAATGAGATAATAGAATCAGCCACCCATCTGGTTTCGCTTGGCAGGGTTTCTATTAAAAAAGAGCTTACGGTTGTCCCAAAGATAAGTGGTAATCCAGGGGAGCTTGAGGAGGTTTTTGTTAATCTTATTCAGAACGCGGTCCAGGCAATTGAGGGTGATGGAGTAATCTATTTACGAACATACCTAGAAGCTGAACGGATTGTGGCGGAAGTGAGCGATAATGGCAAGGGGATATCAGAAGAGCTGC
>JBDRMQ010000080.1:0-2658 GCA_043811955.1 bacterium
CTCGCAAACCCAGCTTCAATTTATCCCTGAGCAGCATTCTGATTTTATTTTTTCAGTTATTGGTGAAGAGTTTGGTTTTTTAGGCGCGACATTTCTTCTCTCGCTTTTTAGTGTTTTTATCTGGCGGGCTATGCTTATTGCTAAAGAGGCGAGTGAGGGCTTTGGCACATTTTTGGCGGCGGGGATCGCGACCATGACCTGTTTTCACGTAGTCGCGAATGTGGGGATGACGCTAGGACTTTTGCCTGTGGTGGGGATGCCCCTCCCTTTTGTCAGCTTTGGCGGCTCTGCACTTTTAATGAACTTAATTTCCCTGGGGATTTTGCAAAGCGTTGCCATGAGACGGCAAAAGTTGATCTTTTAAAGCTTAAACTTAGCTTCAACCGAGCCGGTAGCTTCCAGGGTTTCATCAGCAACTGAAACAATAACTTGTTTAGCGCTAACCCAACCATCTTCTTGTTTAATGTAGACATTGCCTGTCAAGGTTAAAATATCGCTCTCGTCATTGAAAATTGCCTGGTCTGATTTTGCCTCTTTGCCTTTTTGAGTGACGTGGACAGAGCCTGATGCCGTGGCGTCGCCGCTTCTGGTTGAAAAAACAAGTTTATCTGAATTAAGCAAGGTTTTTTCTTTTAAAACCTCTTGCTCTTTTTCACCCTTTAATTTTTTTGCTGAATCATCTCCGATGATGGCCGACGCTTTCTCAAAAATAGCTTTAACGCCTTGGCTGAGGACAAGCTTGTTTTCTTTTTGAGAATAAAAGCCTTGCTTGGCAATGGCTAGCTTTTTGGGTTGAGAGACTTCAATGCTGCCGTAAAAAGTCATTGGTTCACTAATCTCATTGTAAAAAATAGCTTGGTTGGTTTTGATCTTAGTGGTTAAGCCTTTATTCTTAATCGTGATGTCCACATTTTCTTTGGCCTCTAGTTTTTCATCCTGGCTGTAATAAAATAATTTGTCAGAGCGCAAGGTCCCATCAGAGCGTTCAAGCCGCAAATCCCCATAAATTGTGGCTGTCTTTGCCTCATGGTAGACCATCATATATTGTGAATAAATTGTCGAGTCTTTTTTAGCCAGCTTAATGTCACCTTGAATTTCAGAGACCTTTTTGTTTGGATCGTATTTTAGGGAATCAGCAACTAGTTTTGTCCACTCAGTGGCTTTTTCGTTTTTTGGGTCAGACATTCGTCCTAGGTTTAAGAGAGCGGTAAGTTTGCTCTCACCCTTTTTCTCTCCTGTTGGGTAACCAAAGGCCTCAACAACTTCAGAGCCTTGATAGGCTTTGGCTAGGGGGGCGACTAGTTTTGTGACAGCTAACTTCTCATTAATATATAGATCACCGTCTGTTACATCCTTGAGAAAGGTGGCTGAGCGATCTGTAATTGTCCAGCCCTCCAGGGCCGAAAATTCCCAAATCTTTTTCCCTTGCTTGCGGCCTGAGACCCGGGTTGATTTAAACTCAGCGATTTTCTCTGTTTTTTCTTTAGAAAAAAAGGTGGCATCTTGCGGGGACATAAAATAGTAGGCGATCCCAAGGACTAATAGAGAAAAGGTGGTGGCTAGGTAGACTATTTTCCAAGATATTTGATCGTGGTCTTCCATTGGGGCAAATTATAGCATGGTTGACACTAGTTTTTAAGCGAGTTATAATAAAATTTCTGTTGCCGAAAAGGTGATAAGAAAAATTTTGAAGGAGGAATGTTAAAAATGGCAGTAAAAGTGGGAATTAATGGCTTCGGACGAATCGGTCGGCAGGTTATAAGCGCGATGGCTGATAAGGGGGTCTTGGGGACAGAGATTGAGGTAGTGGCAGTTGTTGATGTCAGCACTGACGCGAAATATTTTGCTTACCAGATGAAATATGATTCAGTCCATGGTCGGTTTAATGGAGAGGTCAAGGCTGAAGGTGAAGATGTGCTAGTGGTCAATGGCAATAAGATCAAATGTATTATGGCGACCAAAACCCCGGCCGAACTACCTTGGAAAGCTTTGGGCGTTGAAATTGTTATTGAAGCGACCGGGTTGTTCACTGATTCAGAGAAAGCCAAAGGTCATCTGGCTGCCGGCGCTAAAAAAGTAGTTATTTCCGCTCCTGGCAAAGGTGATGTTAAGACCATTGTCATGGGGGTCAATGATAATGAATATGATCCAGCGAAACATAATATTATTTCCAATGCTTCTTGTACCACCAACTGTTTAGCCCCGGTTGTCCATGTCCTGCTTAAAGAAGGGGTGGGGATTCAAAATGGTTTAATGACCACTATTCATGCTTACACTGCGACCCAAAAGACTGTTGACGGCCCGTCAAAAAAAGACTGGCGCGGCGGTCGGGCAGCGGCGATTAACATTATTCCTTCTTCAACCGGAGCAGCCAAAGCAGTTGGTGTTGTTTTGCCTGAAACTAATGGTAAACTTACCGGTATGGCCTTCCGTGTTCCGACTGCAGATGTTTCTGTGGTTGATCTTACCTTCTTAGCAGCCAAAGATACTTCGATTGAAGAGATTGATGCCATGCTCAAAAAAGCTTCTAAAACTTATCTTAAAGGGATTCTTGGGGTAGCTGATGAAGAGGTGGTCTCAACTGATTTTATCCATGATGAACGGTCTTCAATTTATGATTCACTGGCTACTTTGCAGAACAACCTGAAAGGGGAGAAG
>JBDRMQ010000081.1:0-2939 GCA_043811955.1 bacterium
TGGGCGGCCGCGGCGCTGCGGCTGGTTTGACGCTGTGGTGATGAAACACGCCAGACAGATCAATGGTTTAAGCCAATTAGCAATTACCAAGCTTGATGTGCTTGATGGACTGGATAAAATTCAACTTTGTGTGGCCTATGAGTACAAAGGCAAAAAAATTACAGATTTTCCAACCGATATTTATCGCTTGGCCGAGTGCAAACCAATTTATGAAGAACATGATGGCTGGACAGAAGATACTACTAAGATTAAGGATTATAATGACTTACCAGAGAATGCGAAAAAATACTTAACTCGCTTATCTGAGCTGGCTGGGGTCAGGATTTCCCTGATCTCGGTCGGCGCCGAGCGGGGGCAGATTATAGAGGTTTAGAATTTTTTCCAATAAGCAGGTCTTCTGCTGATCTTCTTTGAGATTCTCTCCTATATATAGCGGTACTTTTCGAGTTGCCAAGTCAATCAATTCAGCCATGGTTTATGCTTATTTTGAGATCGGTAAGTTAATCGTTGAAAATGAGCAGCGCGGCGACTACCTGCGGCATGACCGTTGCGGGGAACCGGCGCGGCAGGTTGATTCCCTGTTGTTTGAGCGGCTGGCGCTTAGCCGGGACAAAAAAGAGGTTAAGACATTGGCAGAAAAGGGGCAGATATTAGAGAAGCCAGGCAATCTAACCTTAAAAGTATTTGATTTAAGAATTATCAATTATCTTGGTAATGAGCTGCCTGATAGGGTGAGAAATTGTATTTGTGATGTTTTAATTGAGCTTTTTTGGAACTTCAAGCTGGTTGAGATTCAGGGCAAACAAGTGGATCAAAACAGGCTTTATCACAGTGAGCTTAAGGCTTTTCGCTTGACCAGCCTTGGCCAAAAGGTCTTATCAATTGTTACACCTCCGCCCAGCCGCCAAGTTTCTTGACCTCGTTTTTTAATCTTAATTAGCTAACTTTTGTAATATTTAAGAATTCTGCCTCTATCTTCGTTAGCCTGATCAGCCTTAAAGTATATTTCAATAAAAACAATCTTTTGTTCCTCTTGGTGATAAGCGTAAATAATCCTAATTCCACTGTTTCTGCCTCTACCTTTCAGGGACTTGCAGGCAAATTTTTTGACTTTGATAATCTCGTGCTGGGCAGAAAGATTACTTATTTGAAAACTAATTGGTGGTGTGGCCTGGGGCGAGATGCCTAGGAATTTCTTAAATGTCTCCAGGTCTTCGGGCAAGCTCCTAAAGCGCTTTTTTGAAAGTTGCTTTAAATCCTTCTCAAATTCAGCTACACATTCAAAATTCATTTCTATCCTCTTCAGGATAGCTCCGTACGGAGTAGGCAGGGCTGCGATAAAAGACTAGCTCATAATCGATCTTATCTTTGTCCTTCGTAGCTTTCCACGGAACATCCTCGTGTGAATATTTGCTAATTTCATTAGCAGTTTTATCAGATAATTGGTTGATTACCTGATCAATAATCTCTTTCTCACTGGCTTTTAATTGTGTTAAATCAGCTTTTATTAGGGGGAGATATCTTTTCTGTGGATAGCCATAATATCTGTCATTGATTTTCTTTATTTCCCCGTTATCTTCCATTTGATCAATAATTTTTGCAAATTCAACTGGGGTCGGCCCATATTTATTTTTGATATAAGTAGCGCCAATCAACTGTTCCTCATAGGTCTCATAGTAATTAAAGTCTATAAAATAAAGTAATTTATAGAGTACGGTTTGTCCAATATTAGGTTTTCCCGCGCAGCGTTCTAATAAATACAATAAAACCTGTTTAAATTTATCAAATTGGATTGCGGGGACAGAGATGCGCATGCTTGGCTTTGATTCACTCTGTGCTTTTTTGGCTAAAATTACTTCCTGTTTTTCTTCCAGCCCCAAAATATAATCGGTTGATGCTTCAAATAGGCGAGAGAAGGCTGTTAGCTCAAGGCTTGAGACGTTCCTTTCCGCATTTTCGATTTGGGAAACCGCTGATCGAGAAATATTTAGAGCTTGAGCCACATCTTCCTGAGACATTTCTTGATTTTCCCTCATTTCCTTTAATCGAGAAGCGAGTTTCTTTAGCCCCTTTTTATCAACCATTGGTTTTGCCCCCTCATACTTAGATATTATAATCCATGTTCGTTATCCTGTCAATAGATATATCGATTTTCAAACATAAAAACTTGCGCTTAATTACCATGGTTTCTTTCCCCAATTTTCATCATAATCCAACTCTGATATAATGAGCCTGCAGTGAAACGGATAAAAATGTAGGGACCTGCCGGCAGGCAGGCATTCGGACTTCGCCGCGCCTGCCGGCGGGCAGGGACATCGGGCCTCGGACATTTAAGACCATCGAGCAGAAGGGGGACGATAGAGACTAATATTAAGATTGATGAGGTTGGGTTGAAAATTAAGTCCACGAAAATTCGTCTTTTCAGGTGAAGTGTACATCAGGCAATGATAAAAATGAAATATGAGGAGCTATTAAAAGCTTATAACGCCTTAAAAGCAGAAAATCATTTTTTAAGAACAGAAAACGAAACTCTCCGCAAGCAACTAAGTTTACCGCTACCTCTTGATTTTGAAGTGTTTCCTGATGATACATGTCCTTCGGATAAATCGTCTGTGCTGGGATCAAAAGTTCATAATAATAGTTCTCCGAAGGAAAAAGTTGCTCTTTTTATCTCTCTTTTTAAAGGGCGGGAAGATATATATGCCAAGCGATGGTACAGCCAGAAAACCCAAAAAGGAGGCTATCAACCGGCCTGTGAAAATGAATGGATCCATGGTTTATGCAATAAAAAGAAGTACCGTTGTGCCCTCTGTCCAAGCCGTAAGTTCTCGGGACTTAATGAGCTTGTTATTGAGTCACATTTAAAAGGGACAAATGCCCAAGGGAAAGATGTTGTAGGTATTTATCCGTTATTGGCCGATGAGAACTGTTATTTATTG
>JBDRMQ010000082.1:0-2094 GCA_043811955.1 bacterium
CTTAAAGGCCAAGGCATGCCCTACCTCAATCAACGGGAAAAAGGGCAGCTCTATATTTTAGTTGAGATCGAAATTCCCACTAAATTAAACAAAGCCCAGGAAGAAATTCTCAGCAAATACAAAAATGCCTAGATTTTTTGTCCCCACCGAGCAAATCCCAACTATTTCAGGCCAAGATGCCCATCAAATCAAAGCTGTCCTGAGAATGAAAGTTGGCGACGAGCTTGAATTACTTGATGGTAGCGGCAAAGTTTACTTTGCCAAAATATTAGAAATAAAAAACGACAAAGTGACCACAAAAATTCTCTCCACTCATCGAGCAGAAACCGACCAAAAAGTTAAAGCAACCATTGCCCAATGTTTGCCAAAGCATAAAAAAATGGACCTGATTATCCAAAAATGCACCGAGCTTGGAGTAGCCAAAATCATCCCAACGTTATCAGAACGTTCAATTGCCAAAGGGGAAAAACTTGAACGTTGGCAAAAGATCGCCAAAGAAGCGGCAGAACAATCTGGCCGTGGCACCTTGCCAGAAATAACCAACTTAACAAAGTTTGAAGATGTTTTGGCTCAGGGAAAAAACTATAAGCTTGCGCTTATTCCTTGGGAATTAGAAAAAGAAAAATCATTAAAAGCCTCCCTCTCAACTCACCCCTCACCCCACACACCTATCCTCATCCTCATCGGCCCAGAAGGTGGTTTCTCCCAAAAAGAGGTTGAGCAAGCCCAGCAGGCTGGCTTCATCCCTATTTCCCTGGGCAAAAGAATCCTGCGCACCGAAACCGCTGGCTTGTCTATTTTATCAATGATCAACTACCACTTTGACCAATGAGCAAAAAGAAAATTGCCTTCTACACCCTTGGCTGCCGCGCAAACCAGTATCAAACAGAAGCCTTAAAATCGCAACTCACACCTCATTCCTCACACCTCACCCCTTTCTCAAATTTCGCTGATACTTACGTCATCAATACTTGCACCGTTACTCATGATGCCGAGCGAAAATCTTGCCAGGCAATCAGGCGTGCCCTGCGCCAAAACCCAAAAGCAAAAATACTTGTGGCCGGCTGCTTTGCAAAACTCGCTCAAAAAAAATTACTTGAACTATTTCCACAAATAGAATTTCTTGCTACTAACCCCCTATCACCTAATACCCAACACCTAACACCAAGAGTCCGCACAAACCTCATGATCCAAGACGGCTGCGAAAATTTTTGCAGCTATTGCCTTGTCCCTTTTGCTCGCGGAAAAATCAAAAGCAAACCATTCCCAGAGGTTATTAGAGAAGCAAAAACCCTGGTCAAGGCTGGGGCGCGAGAAATCATTCTAACCGGCATTAATCTTGGCACATATCAACATGACTTAATAAACGTTCTTAAGGCTCTATCAAAAATCAAAGATCTAGTGAGAATCAGGCTTAGCTCAATTGAACCAATGTATATAACCAAAAAACTAATCAGGGCTATGGCCAACATTCCCAAGGTTTGTAATTATCTGCACATCCCTTTGCAAAGCGGTGACAATAAGATTTTAAAAGCCATGAACAGAAACTATACAGTCCAAGATTATTTAAAACTGATTGCTTTTGTGCGCAAGACTATTCCTCACTGCGGCCTTTCTACTGATATTATCGTTGGCTTTCCTGGCGAAGGAGACCTTGAGTTCCAAAATACTTTTGACTTAATTAAACAAATAGGTTTTTCTCGCCTTCACATTTTTTCTTATTCTAAAAGGGCTGGCACAGCTGCCGCCGGATTCTCTCATCAGGTTGAAGACAAAGTAAAAAAGCAAAGAAACAAAACCTTGCGAAGCTTAGGAGAAAAACTGGCAAATAATTTTGCGAAACAATCCCTAAAGAAAAAAGTTGAGGTCTTAGTAGAACAACCAGGCAAAGGCTTAACCACAAATTTTATCAGATTAAAGTTTGCTCAAGACAAAAATGAAGTTGGACAGCTCAAAAAACTAGAAGGCCCGCTCCTTCCAAAGTCTCCATGTTCCCTTTGAAAAAAGACTGGGCCCCCTAATTATAGAAGAATCTCTTGACCAAATTTGACCTCGATACCTTTGGTAGATCTTCCTTCTCTGAGAATTGCGCCG
>JBDRMQ010000083.1:0-2252 GCA_043811955.1 bacterium
ATCCCAGACAATGAACGTTTAGAGTTTTTGGGTGATGCCATTTTAAAATTAGTTATTAGTGAGTATATTTATCATAAATTTCCAGAGCGGGCCGAAGGTGATTTAACTAAGATCAGGGCCGCGGTTATTTCTGATGAAGCCTTGGCTGGGGTGGGGCGCAAGCTTGCTATCGGAAATTATCTTCTCTTAAGTGCCAATGAAAAGCGGACCGGTGGAATGAAGCGAAAATCTAATCTCGCCAATGCTTTTGAAGCGGTGATCGGGGCTGTTTTCCTTGACTCGGGGATTGGCAAGGCCAGAGAGATGATCTTGAGTTTTTTGGTCAGCGAAATTGAAAAGGCTTCAAGCGCTGGTTATATTAGCGATTATAAGTCCGCGCTGCAAGAGTTTTCCCAAAAGAACAAGTGGGATTTGCCGCGTTATCGGGTTGAAAAAGAGACTGGCCCCAAGCACCGCCGAGTTTTTTGGATCGAAGTTAAAGTCAAAGGAAAAAAATGTGGTTTGGGTCGTGGCGGCAACAAAAAAGAAGCCGAGCAACGCGCAGCCATGCAAGCCTTGCGCAAACTTAAAGGCGAGGTCAAGCTGCAAGAAAAACGCAAAGATCAAAAGGGGATTCGCGAGATTATTACTCAGGTGAGGAAAAAGATCAAGATTTAATGGCAAAAATTTTAATTAAAAACGGCAGAATTGTTGACCCCGCCTCAAACCTCGATGAAAAAAAAGATCTCTTAATTGTTGATGGGAAAATAAGCAAAATAGGGACAAGCCTTAAAGTTAAAGGGGCTAAAATTGTTGACGCTAAAGGGATGTTGGTTCTGCCTGGCTTAATTGATATGCATACTCATCTTAGGGATCCTGGCCGACCTGATAAAGAGACGATTGCTTCTGGGACTCGGGCTGCTGCCCTGGGTGGGTTTACCTCAGTTTGTTGTATGGCTAACACAGCGCCAGCGATTGATACGCCAGCGGTTGTGAAGTACATTCTAGATAAAGCTCGAGTCGAAGGGGTGGTTAATGTCTTGCCAGTGGCGGCTGTGACCCGGGGATTAAAAGGAGAGGCTCTAACGGAAATGGGTTTGCTAGCTGCAAGTGGGGCAATTGCGTTTTCTGATGATGGCCAACCGATTGTGCATTCAGATATGATGCGGCGGGCACTTGAGTATGCTAGGCAGTTTAAAGCGCTGGTGATCTCCCATTGTGAAGATCAGGACTTGTCAGCTGGTGGTTCCATGAACGAGGGGGCGCTGGCCACAAAAATTGGTTTACCTGGTGTTCCTGCTCTGTCAGAAGAAATTATGGTGGCCAGAGATATTATGTTGGCCAAAGAGTTTGGCCGGCTCCACTTGGCCCATATTTCCTCAGCTAAGTCAGTCGCCTTAATTCGCCAAGCGAAAAAGAAAAAAAATCCTATTACCTGTGAGACTTGCCCGCATTACTTTTCCTTAACCGAAGAGGCGGTGGCAGAATATGATCCTAATGCTAAGGTCAATCCACCCCTTAAAACAGCTAAAGATGTAGAGGCAATTATTAAAGGTTTAAAAGATGGGACAATTGATGTGATTGCAACCGACCATGCACCACACAGTGTCGAAGAGAAAAATGTTGAATTTAATGCGGCAGCTTCAGGTTTGGTTGGTCTGGAGACAGCCTTGGCCTTGGTTCTGACAAAATTAGTTGGTCCAAAAAAGCTTTCTTTGAAAGAAGCGATCAGTAAGATGACTATTGTTCCAGCTGAAATATTGGGCATAGATAAAGGGACGCTAAAAGTTGGGGCAGAGGCTGATGTTATTATTGTTGACCCAGCAGCTTCGTTGATTGTTGATCCAGCCAAATTTGCTTCTAAGGGTAAGAATTCGCCTTTTGCCGGGATGAAAGTAAAAGGACGCGTGCTTTACACGATTGTTGGTGGTAAAATTATTGTCAGCAATGGCAAAATTATCTCTTAGTTTGTTTCTTGTCTTTTGTTTCTTGTTTTTTACCACATTAGTGGTTAGTTGTGGCGATGTAGAGATGGCACTTTCTAGCTTAACTGTTACCCCTTCTGCTGCAACTGTTGGTATAAGCCAACCTCAAGCCTTTAGTGTTATTGCGCGGGACTCTGGTGGATATCTGCAAAATATTACTCCAGTCTGGAGTCTGACTGGCGGGATTGGGTCTATCTCTGCCGCTGGTTTGTTTGAAGCTAGTGGGACTGCCGGGTCTGGCTATGTGGTTGCTACTTATGGGGGGATATCTAAACAAGCAGCTGTAAC
>JBDRMQ010000084.1:0-3208 GCA_043811955.1 bacterium
CTTGTTAACAATCATCGGCTAACATTGTTAAATAATAGCTACAGCCACCCCACCCAAAATCGTCGCTAACCAGTCCCAATTATCCCATTTGCCAGAATATTTTAGATCAAAAGCCTCTTTGAGCAAGCCAACCAAAGCAGCACTTAAAATCATCCCGCTGGCATCCGATCCACGCTTATAAGATAAACCAGCCACAGTCCCACCCAAGAGACCGTGTCCAATTTTATCCGAATTTTCATCAAGCCAGCTCTTGGGATTAGCCAGGCAAGTTGAGGCCAAAACCAGCAACAGTAGAAAAACAATCATTACATTTTTCATTCTTCTCCCTCCTTCTCAATCTTCGGCCAAACTTTGCTCGAGTGTTTTTTAAAGGCTTTCAGATCATTCCCCTTGAGCGGTTTTCTGGCCGGGGCATTAAAACGCAAAGGATTCATGGCAGACCCGCGGCTGCGGATTTCATAGTGCACATGCGGCCCAGTTGAGCGGCCAGTGCTCCCAACCTTGGCAATTACCTGACCTTGCGAAACTGCCTGACCAGGACGAACTAGAATTTTTGAGCAATGGCCATAATAAGTTGTATATCCATTTGAATGTCGAACAGTTATCAATTTACCGTAAGCCCCTTTCCAGCCGGCAAAAGAAACATTCCCGGTTGAGGTGGCAATAATCGGCGCACCATAGTAGGCAGCAAAGTCTACTCCGCTATGATTGCTGTGGCGGCTGGTAAAAGGGTCTCGCCTGCCGCCAAAATAAGAAGTGATCCGGGCGGAAAATTGCAGCGGAGACTTTAAGAACATTTTTTCAGCAGGTTTGCCGTCCAAGGCAAAGTAGCCCCCCCGCTCATTTGGCGGCTCAAAATAAACAGCATCAAAAGTATTTCTTCCCTTATACTGAGCCGCCAGGATCCGGCCATACTTAACAAACTTGCCGTCGTGATAATATTTCTCAAAGTAAATTTTGATCTTGTCCTCTACTCGAGGGTAAGAAAAGAAATCAATGTCCCAGGCAAAAACATCAACAAAGAGAAAGACCAGGGCATCTTCTTCGCCCCCAGCTTTCATTGCCCCAAAAAGTGAGGACTTAATTGTGAACTCCTTCACAAGCGTTTGTTTTTCCGGATAAATCGCCGGGATAAAAGAGGCCAGCTTGCCATCTTTATTGCGCACTGCAAAATACTGGTCGATCGGCGACCTTTCATAGATAAACTTTTGAATAGCCCCCTGTTTGTCTATATATATTGTATAGTTATCGTTAATCCGCAGCTTTGTTAAGTTTAAAACCTTGGCAATTTCAGAAACCAGCTCGTTTGACGCTTCACGCGAAATTCCATTTTCTAGCAATGAATCAAAAAGGACCTGCCCCGGCTTTAAATAACCGGAAACTTCAGTCAAATTCGCAAACTTGCGCCAAGTTTGGAAGCGATTAACAGCCAAGCGTCCGCTAAAAATAATTAATAGCAATAAAAAGCAGGCGACCAACCCTAAAATAATTCTTCGCTGTGTGTAGACTGACTGAGGTAGCATAACTATTCCCGATTATAACATATGCTATAATCAATCCATGCCCAAGAAAAAAATCATTCTCGCCTCAAAGTCCCCCCGCCGCCGGGAACTGCTCAAAAAAATCGTCAAAAGCTTCAAAGTCTCTGTCAGCTCAATAGACGAGACAAAAATCAGCGCAAAAACCCCGGAGGGCTTTGCAATTAAAGCTGCCCTGGCTAAAGCAGAAGATGTCGCTTTAAAACATAAAAACTCCCTGGTTATCGGTGCTGACACCATCGTTGTCCTGGGCAAAAAAATCCTGGGTAAGCCAAAAAACAAAAAAGATGCTTTCAAAATGCTCAAAAGCCTTTGTGGCAAGACGCAAAGAGTAATCACCGGCGTGGCCATTGTTGACTCTGACACCTTTGAGAAGACAACTGGTTATGAAGTTACCAAGGTTTCCATGAAAAAAGCCTCGGACAAGGATATTTTAAATTATATCAACACCCATAAACCCCTTGATAAAGCCGGCTCCTACGGCATCCAGGAGATGGACGAGGTTTTTATTAAAAAAATCATCGGTGACTACGATAATGTTGTGGGGCTGCCGGTTAAGCTGCTAAAAGTTTTATTTTCTGCCTGAAATTTTTTTCTTGCTCTATCGATAATAAAACATGGTTATACTGATAAGACAACCTATTCATACCCAAAGAAGAACAGCTGCTTACGTCAAGGTAAGCCCTGAACTAAAAGTCACACAACAAGTTAAGTATCTACTCAGCCTTCACGCTGCTTCGCGCGGGGTTTATCGAGTAAACATTGTTGAATCTCAAGGGGCCTTAAAGTTTACCAGGGTCACTTGCGTTTCAATGACCATTCCCTTTGAATTGCTAAATTACGTCCTTGCTCAAGGGCTCCCCCTTTCTCTTTTGGAACAACCTGATTCAATTAACATTGATCCCCACAGCAATATTTCCGGAAAAGGAATTATCTTGATACTTAAGGGGGCAGAGATTCGCCAAGGGGCCTTCTTTGTAACAAAACCAGGTTTACCAATAATTATCAGCCAAAGGAGCACTGTTGCCTGCCACGCGAATGTCCCTGCCGGCACGGTCATTCCCCCGGGCCACTGCTTCCCAAAATAGCGTCGCGCCCTTTACGCCTTCGCTTAGCTGGGCTACAATTGTCTCATGGTGATTAAACTCCTTTCCGAAGATCTAATCAATAAAATTGCTGCTGGCGAGGTTGTGGAGCGGCCAGCTTCAGTTGTTAAAGAATTAGTTGAGAACTCAATTGACGCTAACGCCTCCCAAATAACAGTTGAAGTCCAAAGCGCCGGCCAAAAATTGATCCGGGTCTCTGACAATGGCCGAGGCATGACTGTCAAGGAATGTGAGCTGGCTCTCCAGCGACATTCAACTTCAAAAATCAGCCAATTAAACGATCTTTTTAATATTCAAACTTTAGGTTTTCGCGGAGAGGCGCTCCCCTCAATTGCCAGTGTTTCCAGGCTAAAGATTGAGCCAAACCCGTCTGGCTCTGGAATTACTATAATAGTAAAGGACTTGCTCTACAACACCCCAGCCCGTAAAAAGTTTATGAAATCCCCTGGCACAGAGATGGGGCACATTGGCGATATCGTAGCCAAGTACGCACTAGCATATCCAAGTATCCGGCTCGAGTTAATTTCAGATGGCAAGACCTTGCTCCGCTCCCCTGGCAAAGGG
>JBDRMQ010000085.1:0-2951 GCA_043811955.1 bacterium
GGGAGCGATCTTGATACAACAGATAAAACTTACGCATGTATTCCAGATTTGAGCTCGAAAAACCGCGGCCAAATTCAGCAGACAAACTCTTCGATAGCTCTTTTATGGTTTCCTTTCCGTAGCCAGCCCTTGTTTTACCCACTTGTTCGTGTTCTACAATCAATCTGCCAACCTCAAAATTGGTAAGGACCTGAATGGCGTTAATGTTTTTAACCGCGATAAAACGCGCGGCAATTATTTTCTGCCGAACCTCATTAAAGAGATTTTTGAACTTCGATTTTATCATTTTACCCATTTTTAGCTCCTCCTATTGAAAGTGCTTAACTTCTAGTTAGTTTATCGCCTGAAGCGAGGGGATGCAAGCCACGCCAGTTATTGTCTAAAACCTCCTAAGATAAAACCCCTAACAATTCACTGGCAATTTCAAAGCTTTCTAAACGCATTATGCTTTCTTCAGCGCTGCCAAAACTCAAGAAATTCACACTGCCATACCAAACAATGTTTTGATCAATAATGGCGAATTTTTGATGTATCTTGGGTTTATGAATAACTTTAATGCCAGCATTTCTTAAATCTTCTGCCAGTCCTTCGAAAACTTGTCGGCTTTCAACCTTAAAATCTTCCGGCTGCCTGGTAACCACAGTTATGCTTACCCCATCAATGATTTTTGGCGATAATATTTGCATCATTTGTAACAATCGGGCTTTTCTCATGAAAGGACAAACGATGATAATCTCTTTACTTGCCATAGCAATATCATTGACAAAAACATTCACAAAACTTCTGCCATCAAAAATTATATTAATTTTTCCCAGCTCTGTGGTTTCTGTTTTCGCCTTGTAGCCTATTTGGGCGTAACCCTTAACCCTTTTGTGATACATCCGCTCCAAAACAGGGACATGCATATCCACGTAATCGTAAATAAGGACTTCTTTCTTGTCTTCATAGATGCGATGCAACCTTCCTGCGTACTGGGCAACTGTCCCTTTCCAGGCAATCGGCATTACTAAAAACAGGGTATCGAGCCTTGGATAATCAAAGCCTTCTCCAATGTATTTACCCGTAGCAACAATAGCCAAGGTATCTTCTTTGGCAATGGAATTCAGCCGCTGCATTATTTCCCGCTTTTCTTTTTGCGGGGCGCTACCGATTAATGAAATGACATTGGCCCCTTCCTGCTCCAAAATATTGGCTAAGGTCTTTACATGGTCCGCCCTCTGCGTTAACACCAAAGGGGTCCTGCCTGCTTGCAAACTCTTTAGAATATCGGCAACAATCTGCCGGTTGCGCAGCTCGTTATCAGAAATCGACTGATAGATTTGAGTAATTGGCCAATCTTTTTCATCTTGTGAAAGAGGCTTCTTAAAGCCGGTGAACTTTGGAATTATAAAATGATCAAAAGGTCGTTTTGCGGCTTGGCTTTTGGCATCAACCAGATAACGAATTGGGCCGCACTGCATAAAAAGAATAGGGTGGTGGCCGTCTTGTCTGGCCGGTGTGGCTGTAAGGCCGTACACATATTTCGCATTGATAGTTTTTAATACTTTTTCAAAACTAAAGGCTGGCACATGGTGACATTCATCAACAATGACCATGCCGTAATCTTTAACCAGCTCTTTTACCTCTTGCTTATTAATGAGCGACTGTATAATGGCAACATCAACGATGCCATTTAAGGTGTTTTTCCCTCCGCCCAGTTGACCAATAATAGAATGTTTTTTTGGTCTCCCTTTTTTATTGACCGGCTGTTTGGGTAAGGGGGCATTAATCGACAAAAATTGAAGCAAGGCTTTTTGCCATTGCGCAAGCAGCGCCTGGGTATGCACTAAAATAAGGGTATTGACTTTTCGACTGGCGATCAAATTTGCGCTGATAACTGTTTTACCAAAAGCGGTTGTTGCCGATAACACTCCCAAATCATGTTTCAGCAGGGCGGCCAAGGCCGGTTTTTGATCAATATTTAGACTTCCGGTAACCTTGACTTTTATTTTCTTCCCCGCATTGGTTTTGTCGTCAATGTTATAAACGACATCAGCCTTGCCAAGAAGCTGAAGCAGTTCCTCTTCACAACCACGGGGAATCCCCAGATATTGCTGCGTTTCATCAAGGCTAAAGATAATCCTGGGCTTACCATAAGTAGGCAAGCGCATAGCTTGGGCCTTATAAAAGTCTGGGTTTTTAAAAGCTGCCAACCGCTTGATTCTGGCCAGGGCTTTTTGCGATATGGCTCCCTTCTCTAAGTAGAGCTGATTAGCCCTTACAATAGTTACTGCTTCCGGGAAATCAGCCTTAGTCAGTTTTTGCTGCGGCTTTCTCTTTTCCCACGGTTTAGTCTCGTCCTCGCCTCTTACCAAAACCCCAAGTTCATTGTCCACACTTAACAAATCGATTTTCTCCTCAACTTCATTTGGAGACATTTTCCTAACCTCTGACAAAAATGCCCATTGATCCTGGTAGGGTATAAATTGTTCATCGACAAAAACGCTATTGCCGAACTTGCGAGAGTATCCCTGGAGAGGCAGAGCAATTAGGTTGCCAAAACCGCCTTTGGGCATTATATCCTGGCTAGGAAATAGCCTATCATACGACCTGAAACTTATTTCGTGACGGTGATTCATAGTGCAGGTCAGCAAAGCGCTGCCTAATTTACGTGCAGTTGCCGCAGGGATAGGTTCTGCAAAAAAAATCCAAACATGAGCTCCGCTACCCGACCTGGAACGCTCAATAGCTATTGGAATTTTGTTTTTTGCGCAGGTGGACGCGAAGGCAGTAACGTCTTTCTGCCACTCCCCCTCGTCAAAATCAATTGCCAATAAATAACAGTTCTCATCGGCCAATAACGGATAAATACCTACAACATCTTTCCCTTGGGCATTTGTCCCTTTTAAATGTGACTCAATAACAAGCTCATTAAGTCCCGAGAACTTACGGCTTGGACAGAGGGCACAACG
>JBDRMQ010000086.1:0-8682 GCA_043811955.1 bacterium
AAAAAAGCTTCTAAAACTTATCTTAAAGGGATTCTTGGGGTAGCTGATGAAGAGGTGGTCTCAACTGATTTTATCCATGATGAACGGTCTTCAATTTATGATTCACTGGCTACTTTGCAGAACAACCTGAAAGGGGAGAAGAGATTTTTCAAGGTTGTCTCTTGGTATGACAATGAATGGGGATATTCTTGCCGGGTAGTTGACTTGCTCAAGCTGATTATCAGCAAGAAGTAAGGAGCAACGAAAATGGCCAAGAAGACGGTTGCGGATATCCCTGATAAGGAGTTAAAAGGCAAAAAGGTTTTTGTCCGTTGTGATTTTAATGTACCGCTTGATGATAAGCAGCAGATAACTTCTGACAAGCGGATCCAGGCAGCACTACCGACAATCCAATATTTAATTGATAAAGAGGCCAGGGTAATCCTGGCCTCTCATTTAGGCCGGCCCAAGGGTGAAGTTAAGCCTGAAATGAGCTTAAAGCCGGTCCAAAAAAGGCTGGCTGAACTTTTAAAAATCGAAGTTAAAATGGCAGATAATTGCCTAGGCCCAGAAGTTAAAAACCTGGTTGAAGCCTTAAAAGACGGTGAAGTCCTGCTTTTAGAAAACCTGCGCTTCCACAAAGAAGAGACCAAAAATGATCCTAGTTTTGCCAAAGAATTAGCGTCTTTGGCTGAAATTTACGTTTCTGATGCTTTTGGCACGGTCCATCGCGCCCATGCTTCAACCGAAGGGGTAGCCCATCATCTTCCTGCTTATGCTGGTTTTCTCATTGAAAAAGAGCTTAAATTTTTAGGTGATGCTTTGACAGATATTAAGCGGCCTTTTGTGGCGATTATTGGCGGGGCCAAGGTTTCTGGCAAGCTTGAGGTTTTGAAAAGTTTACTCAACAAAGTTGACAAGCTGATTGTTGGCGGCGGCATGGCTTACACATTCTTCAAAGCTCGCGGGACCAAGGTTGGTAACTCGCTGGTTGAAGACGAACTGATCAAGGATGCCAAGGAAATTTTAAAGGCCGCGATTGATAAAGATGTCCCATTTTTGCTGCCGCTTGATCATATAGTAGCTGATAAGTTTGCTGAGGATGCTAATACTCAAGAAGTTCCTCGGACAACTATTCCTGATGGCTGGCAGGGGATGGATATTGGGCCGGAGACAGTTAAAAAATTTGCTTGTGCCATAAAAGGGGCTAAGACCATTGTTTGGAACGGGCCAATGGGTGTTTTTGAGATGGAAAAATTTGCCAAAGGGACCCTTGAGATTGCCAAGGCTGTGGCTGAAGCAACTGCTAATGGGGCAATTTCAATTATTGGCGGCGGCGATTCTGCTTCTGCCGTGAAAAAGGCTGGCTTAGCAGATAAGATGTCGCATATTTCAACTGGCGGCGGCGCGTCGCTCGAGTTTCTTGAAGGCAAGGTCCTTCCCGGGATTGCTGTGCTGCAGGATAAATAAGAGGAAGAGGCATAGGAAGAGGGTAAAATTTGCGCAGCAAATTTTACGGGGCAGTAGCTCAGTTGGGAGAGCACCACGTTCGCAACGTGGGGGTCGTCGGTTCAATCCCGATCTGCTCCAATTAATATTGATGTGTTAAAAATGCAACAAACATTAGTTATAATTAAACCTGACGGTCTGCAGAAATCCTTAACAGGGAATGTAATTACCCGTTTATCAGAGACAAAACTACGTATTATTGGCGCCAAAATAGTCAAGGTTTCCAGAGAATTAGCCGCCAGCCACTATGCCCACTTAAAAGATAAACCTTTTTTTGAAGAAGTTGTTAAATATCTTTGCGGGGAGCTTCATGGCAAGCAATACCGCCGGGTCATGGCCCTGGTTTATCATGGCAAGGACGCAATTTCTAAGGTTAGAGAGTTGGCTGGCTCAACAAATCCAGAAGAGGCTGATCCAACCAGCATCAGAGGTCAATACGGCAGATTAACAACTAAGGGCTTATTTGAAAATGTGTTGCATTGTTCTGCCAATGAACCGGAAGCTGAGCATGAGATAAAATTGTGGTTTGAGCCCAATGAAATCACTGATGAGATTTTCCCCACGCAAGAAGTTTCAGCCGTTGCTAAAAAGAGTATCTGGGCTTAATTATTTTTTCTTTAATAATTCAAGGAAAATTAGGATAAATGATAAAAAAATTACCCAAGATTTTGATCGCGGACGACGAAACATTGCTTAGGGAATCTCTGACTACGGTTTTAGAAGAGGAATATGATGTTATTTCTGCTGCTACAGGGGGCGAGGCTGTTGCCAAGGTTAAAAAAGAACAAGTTGAGATTGTTATTCTTGATCTAAGGCTGCCTGACCTGGACGGGTTAGAGGTTCTAAGACGTATTAAAGAGATTGATCCGACCATTGCGGTTATTATTGTTTCCGCGATAAAAGAAGCCCCAACAGAGCTAAAAGCAAAAGCTTTAGGGGCTTTTGACTATATAACTAAACCCTTTAATTTAGAAGAGTTGTTTTGGCTGCTGAAAAAAGCTTTAGAAAAAAGAAGTTTGGCCAAGTAACTCTTTGCTTAATTCCGGGTTTGCCTAGGCTGCCATTGTGACAGCTTCATTTTTAGCTCTTGTTTCCAACGGAGCAAGCGGGAATTTTAAAGTAAAAACAGCCCCTTCTCCTTTTTTGCTTTCACATTCGATCAAAGCTTGGTGTTGGCGCATTATATTATAAGTAATAGAAAGACCAAGCCCTGTCCCTTTGCCGTCTAATTTTGTAGTATAAAATGGCTCAAAAATATATGGCAGATCATGAGAGGCAATCCCAGCCCCATTATCCGCAAAAGTTAAGATCAAATGTTGATTTTGCTCGTCTGACTGTGCTTGCACGGTAATATAACCGCCCTCGTCCAAAGCGTCAATAGAATTACTGATAATATTTATAAAAACTTGGGAAAGTTGTCCTTGATCAAACTTTATCTTAGGTAAATCAAGGGGGAGATCAATATTGACTTTTATCTTTTTTTGCGTAAGTTCATTGTTTAAGATCAAAAAAGTATATTTAAGCGGTCCGCTCAAATCAATGTTTTTCAAAACAAGATCACTTTGCCTGGCAAAACCAAGTAAATTTTGCACGATATCTTTACAGCGCAAAATGCTCTCTTCCATAATTTTTAAAGGTTTTAGATTTGGGTCTTCCAGATTAGTTTTTTTGATCAAAAATTGGGTCATTACTAAAACTGCGGCTAATGGGTTATTAAGCTCATGGGCAACCCCAGCAGAGACCCGGCCTAAAGAAGCTAATTTTTCAGAAACAATCAGTTTTTCTCTGCTTTTTTGTAATTCTGCCGCTGCCTTTTTGCGCTCTGTAATATCCAATAAAGCAGACAAGATTATATCTTTGCTTTCAAACATCATTTCAGTAAATGAAGCCAGCAAGCAAAGTATCTTGCCTTTGGTATCCTTGAAAGCAAGCTCTTTGTTTTGAACATTCTTGTTTTTCTTTAGGAGTTCTATTAGTTCAGCTCTTTGAGCTGGTTCAGCATAAAAGTCAGTTGATTTTTTACCAATAAACTCCTCCTTGGAAAGGCCGATGAGTTTCGCCATAGCACTATTAGCAAAAATAATCTTGCTGTCTGTTTTGTCAGTCATAACTATTGGGATAGGGGAGGTTTCAGTAATGGTTTGAAATTGCTCCTGACTTTTTTGGAGCGCTTCTTCTGCTTGTTTTCTCGCCGTAATATCAGCGTAAACAGCGACAATTTCTCCTGACGGTAACTTATATACATAATTTTCTCGCCAACCCGCGATCCTTTTATCTTGATATAAACTGATCGGGTGCCATTCGGCCTGACCTGTTTGCCAAACCCGCCTAAAAACTTCAAATAAGCCGAATTTACTTACGCCAGGAAAAACATCTGCAACATTACGGCCAATAATGTCTTCTTTGGCTACTCGCTCTATTTTTTCAGCCCCTTTATTAATATCTTTGATAATGAAATCTTCCCCATTATTTTTTACTTCATATATTGCAACCCCATTGGACATGTTATTAAACAGCTCTCTAAAACAATGTTCGCTCTCTTTAAGGGCTTTTTCTGTTTGTTCATGTGCTTTGATTCTTTTGAGCAGCTGTTTTTTTAAGTCTGACAGGTATCCTACTACTATAGTAATACATAGCAAAATAATTGTTCCACTAAGGCTCGTTATTAAAAAAATACTCCAATTAGAAGGGGTGTAAAAATTTTGCAAGATTATATCAGCAAGCAAAGATAATAGGATCATCAGTAATCCGGCCCTCAAGCCCCAGAGCCAGCTAACTAGTACGACTGGTATGGCGGCTAGTAATTCCGGGCCGATATTGTTATGAAAAAAAGGATGAACTATTGAAAAAAGGACAAATGTCGTGATTGCTAAAACGATCTTAAATTTTGGAGATAGCTCTCTTAAAAAAATAGAAGGATATGTGTTTAATTGTTGCTCCATTTTGAAAAAACCAGTGATTTTTTATAATTATTTCTCTTGCTTTAGTTTCAGAGATTGGGCTGTCATCTCATTGGCTTTGGGCAGCTCCAACAAATCCAAGATCGTTACCCCAACATCCGGGATAATTCCGGTTTCTTTAAGTTTTACAGCCTTGCCTAAAACCCAAAAAGGGACAGGGTTGAGCGAGTGTTGGGTAGAAACAATATTTTTGCCTTCTTTATGAAAGCTCATTTCATCCGCGTTGCCATGATCAGCCGTGATGATAAAGGTCCCGCCTTTTTTCGTCCAAGCTGGGACAAGTTTTTCTAAACACTTTGACAGGTCTTCAACCGCTTTAGTAGCGGCTTCAAGATTGCCGGTGTGGCCAACCATGTCTCCATTTTGAAAGTTATGGACAATTAAAGAATATGTTCCTCTTTCAATGGCGCCAAGCGCGTACTCTGTTTCAAGATAAGCGGTCATTTCTGGGACTAGATCATAGCGTTTCCCGCCCTGGGTTCTCTCTTTAAGCCTTAGATCTTGGGCCAAGTGTCGGTCTTCGCCGGGGAAGGGCTCTGTTCTTCGGCCAGAGAACCAGCCGGTCACATGGGCAAATTTTTCCGGTCCAGCCAACCTTAATTGTTTAAGTCCAGCTTTTGAAACTATTTCGCCAACGGTATTTGGGACCTGTTTTTCAGGAAAAGCAGTTAAGCAGTTTAGGCCAGGGTAATATTCTGTCATGGCGACAAAAGTCAGCTCCTTGACCCTTTTTCTTAAGGCTTGGATTTCTTCGTAGGTCTTTTCCAGGATTGGGGCTGTCCCTTTTTTGTAATTAAAAAACTTATGGTCAGTTTCGCAAAAAGCGGTTGTTAACTGGATCGCTCGATCTTGGCGAAAGTTAAAGAAAATAATTGCGTCAGCTGGGCCCATGCCTGTATAGCCGCCAATGATAGTGGGGCGGATAAATTCATCGGTCTCACCGCGTTTATATGACCCTTCAATTGCTTCGCGGGCTGACATTGTTTTATATTCGCCCTGACCAGCAACGAGAGCCTTCATCGCGATTAAAGTTTTGTTCCAAGCAGTGTCGCGGTCCATAGCTATTTCTCGACCCATTACTGTGGAAATATTAATCCCAGGCCCCAGTCCCAAGTCCCTGATTTTTTCTTCCAGCATTTTTAAGTAAACTTCACCAGCAGCTTTTGGATTAGTATCGCGGCCATCCGTTAAAAGATGAAGATGAACAATTTTGACTTGTTCTTTTTTAGCCATTTCAAGTAAGGCAAAAAGATGCTTAATGCTGGCATGAACAGTGCCGCCGTGTCCTTGAAGTAGGCCAACCAGATGAAGGGTTGTTCTGAGGGGGTTGATCGCTTTTTTTAAAGCTTCATTGCTGAAAAAACTTTGGTCTTCAATAGCAACATTAATACGTTCAATTGACTGGTAGACTACTCGGCCGGCCCCCATATTTAAATGGTTTACTTCTGAATTCCCCATGGTATTTTCTGGCAGGCCGACAGCCAAGCCAGAACATTCTAGCCTGGCATAAGGGTGTTTGGCAAAAAGCTCAGCAATATAAGGGGCGCGGTCTTGTTTGATCGCCTGATAGATGGCATTGCTTTCATCTTCTTTGCCAATCGCAAAACCATCTAAAACACAGAGATAAACCGGATTCATGTTAGGTATTATACTATACATATCTCTGTTTGACAAAAAATCTTCGCTAAGATAGAATTAACACATAGATGAGAGGATTTTTACTAATATCTCAGTTTGTCTCAGCTGTTACCTTGATAATCGCGATTTTGTTGCATGCGGCCAAGGGTGAGGGGCTTGGCGGTATTGGGGGCTCAGCGAAATTGTTTGGTTCACCCAAAGGCTTAGAAAAAGGCCTTGATCGTATTACCTGGGGTTGTGCTATCTTTTTTCTTTCTATTTCTATTTTTTTGGCAGTCCTAAAATTCTAGGAGGAATATTATGAGCTTAGATCTTCTTTTGTCTTATATTGCGCTTTCTTGGGCTAATCTTTATCCCTTGATCTTGAATTTAGTTTTGTCTTTGGTGGTTATTTTTGTTGGTTTGGTTGCGGCCCGTTTGGCTGGTCAACTGATTACTATTATTCTAAAAGCAATTATGATCGATCGCTTAGCTGGGGTTTGCGGTTTAGATCTGATGCTGGAGAAGGCTGGGATTAAAAAAACTGTAGCAGAGCTTTTTGGCGGTTTAGTCTATTGGTCCATTACCCTGGTTGTGGCTTCGGCAATATTGAATGTTTTTAATATCCAGGTTGAGCTGGCTCTGCTGAGGATCTTTTCCTATGTAGGGATTGTTTTTTTATCGGCGTTAATTTTAGGGGTTGGGCTTTTCTTAGCCAGTCTTATTGCCGGTGTCGTGAGGATCGCTTTGGCCGCGCTTGGCCTGGAAGAGGCTCGGACCGTCTCCAGGATCATGTATTATGTAATTATAATTTTTGCTTTTTTTGCTGCTTTAGCGGAACTTGGCTTTGACCCCAACAACCTAGCCCCTCATTTGGGAGTCATTATTGGTTTCCCGGCCCTGGCAGCGGCAATTGCTTTTGGCCTTGGCTGCAAAGATATGGCTGCTGATTTTTTCCATAACCTTTTTAAGGGGAGATAAGAATTAATGACAAACATTTGTGATTTTTAATTTGATATTTTTAATTTCAAAAAAAAGAAGTGGAATGCATGAAAAAAATTTTAAGTTTTACAGAGAGCTCTTATCAATCTTTGGTAAGGGCTCTTTTTTTCAGGAAAAACTCAACTCTTGCATTCTTCTTCGCAGTGCGCTAAACTTTGCCCAAACATAAAAGAAGGAGGTGAAAATATATGAAGAAAGTTTTATTTACCTTATTGATAGCTGTTTTTGCTTTGACAGCTGCTTCTCATGCTGGCAGTTTATCTGTTGGCACCTGGGGTGGTATTGCAACCCTTGGTTATGACATTAATGACACTGTGAGCGGGTCTGTTGGGTCATTTTTTACAAACTCGACAACCAGTACCTATGGATTATTGCTGAAGGCTGATTATGACCTGGCTAAGCTTGGTGAGGTTCAAACAGAAATCGGCATGTTTTATTATACCACCAGTGCTGGGGCTTGGGGTCAGCTTGGCCTTACTTATGGGGTAGAAACAATGGTTCAAGACAATCTCTCGCTTGGCGCTGATTTTATTGTAGTTGATTCAACTTCTTATGCGAGTGGAGCGACCTCTCTAACCAGAGTTTTGCCTGCTGTTGCGATTACGGCTGCTTTGTTTATTTAAGTTTTTGTGGGAAGCCCTTATCCAATGTGATCCGGGATAAGGGCTTTCTCTTTTTATATATGCTAAAATAATAGAATGATCAGCCAGTTTTATCTTTTTTTTGCCGCCCTGGTGGTTTCCCTTCTAGTAACCTTTCCTGCGCTCTGGGGGATAAGGATATTCAAACTTTCCCAAAGTATTCGCGAAGAGGGGCCAGAATCCCACCTGGCTAAAGCCGGCACCCCCACTATGGGGGGGATAGGTTTTGTTTTGACCATTATTGCTTTCGGCCTGATTTTTATTGATTTTGATTTGGATCCGCGCTATTTTGCCCTTATTCTTTTGACCTTTGCCTTTGCGGCAATTGGCTTTGTTGATGATTTATTGAAAATTGTCAGGCGGCAAAATTTAGGCTTAACTTTCTGGCAAAAGATTCTTTCCCAGGCTATGTTTGCTTTGGTTTTTGTTTTCTTTCTTCAATATATTCAAAATAGTTTTTCTTTATTCTATTTGTTGTTTTCGACTTTTGTTATTATCGGCTCAGCTAACGCGACAAATCTTACTGATGGTTTGAATGGGCTTTTGGCGGGTTGTGGCGGGATTGCCTTTTTGGGTTTGGCGATAATGGCTAACCGATTGGGCTTTATTAATGCAGGGATTTTTTCGTTGGTTGGGGCGGGGTCAATTTTAGCTTTTTTGTATTTTAATTTTCCAAAAGCAAAAGTTTTCATGGGTGATGTTGGCTCCCTTGCTATGGGGGCGGCACTGGCAGGCTTAGTTGTTATTATGAAACAGGAGCTGCTGCTTATTGTTATTGGCGGGGTTTTTGTGATTGAAGCCCTGTCGGTTATTATCCAGGTAGCCTCATTTAAATTATTTAAAAGACGTGTTTTTAAGATGTCTCCCTTGCACCACCATTTTGAACTAATGGGCATCCCTGAAACTAAAGTTGTGGTTGGATTTTGGGGGTTAGCTGTTGTTTTGGGAATAATAGGTGTTTTAATAATGTAGTC
>JBDRMQ010000087.1:0-3487 GCA_043811955.1 bacterium
GCATCAAAAAAACCAGCCATGGCAAATTTACTGCTGGAATAAGCTGTATTACCAGCCATGGCAAATTTTCCCAGTAGACTCGAGACCCCAACAATGCGCCCGCGAGTTTTCAGAATATGAGGGAGGGCAAAACGAGTGCAATAGACTGCCCCCCAATAATTAACATCCATTACTTTATGGAAATTATCCAGGCTTGGCTGTTCTTCAAATTTTCCCCGGATACCAAAGCCGGCGTTATTAATTAAAGTATCTATTCGGCCGAATGAAGAGACTGTTTTATCAATTAAATTTTTGCACTGAGCTTCATCCGCTACATCTGTTTTAACTACTAATGTTTTGCTGCCAAGACTTTGGCATTTTTGAGCAATCTCATTAAGCCGGGCTTCATTGCGCGCTGCTAAAACTAAATTCGCCCCCAGCGAAGCCAACTGATAGGCCATTTCTCGCCCAATTCCACTTGAAGCACCTGTAATAATAACTACATTTTCTTTAAATGACATGCTAAAATTATATCATGGAATATAATCGATTAGGCAAAGCTGGCATAAAAGTAAGCGAACTTTCGCTCGGAACCTGGCTAACCTTTGGAGGAAAGCTGGATTTTGCCAAAGCTCGCGAGTGCGTTAAGGTAGCATATGAGACTGGAGTTAACTTTTTTGACACTGCCGAAGTTTATGCCAACGGGGTAGCAGAATCGATCCTGGGCAAAATCGTTAAAGAATACCGCCGCGAAGACCTGGTCATTTCCACAAAAATCTTTTGGGGCGGCGAGGCACCAAACCAGACAGGACTTTCACGCAAACATTTAATTGAAGGGACTAAAAATTCTCTTAAAAGATTAAAAATGGACTATGTTGATCTGCTCTACTGCCACCGACCTGACCCAGAAACACCGATTGAAGAGACAGTTATCACCATGGATAACCTCATCCGCCAAGGGCTCGCTTTCTATTGGGGGACCTCGGAGTGGTCTGCCAAGGAGATTGAAGCCGCCCACAAGTTTGCTCAAGAATATAAATTAATCCCGCCAAACATGGAACAACCTGCTTATAATATGCTTGACCGTCAGAAAGTGGAAAAAGAGTACGCCCCGCTTTATGAAAAATATGGCCTGGGACTAACAACTTTTAGCCCCCTAGCCTCTGGTATTTTAACTGGTAAATATGTCGATGGAATTCCGAAGGGGAGCCGTCTAGATCAGGTTAAATGGCTGAAAAATGAATTTGATAAATACGAACTGTTAACCCAAGAGACCATGGATAAAGTTAAAAAAATAAGTGCGATAGCCAAAGAGCTTGGGGCAACAACCGCACAATTAGGCACAGCCTGGTGCCTCAAAAATCCTCACGTTAGTAGTGTAATTGTTGGGGCTAGCTCAGTTGAGCAGCTTAAGGAAAACCTCAAAGCAGCTGAAGTTAAAGAAAAAATTACGTCGGAGATCCTCGAAAAAATCAGGGGCATTATTAGCTAGTTATTCATACCGCAAGGCCACTATCGGCAACAGTTTTGAAGCCCGCCAGGCCGGCCATAGCCCAAAAACAATTCCAATAACCACCGAGAAAGTAAAGGCTAAAATTATCGACCCTGGTGAAATAAAAATGACCCATTGGGCAATTGCTGAAAGAAGCCAGGAAATACCAGCTCCCAAAATAATACCAACAATCCCACCAAAAGAGCAGATTAAAACAGCTTCCACTAAAAACTGGGTCAAGATATCCCCTCGCTGAGCCCCCAAGGCTTTACGCAAACCGATCTCATGCGTGCGCTCCATTACCATAACCAACATAATGTTCATGATCCCAATGCCGCCAACCAATAAGCTGACTGCAGCTACTGAACCAAGTAGATAAGCCAAAGTGGTAATCATGCTGGTTGCGGCTGCTTGGATCTCAGCCATGTTAGTTATATCAAAGCTCTGGCGGTCTGATTCATTTAAACGATGTGTCCGCAAAAGCTCAGTCACAATATCCTCGCTTACCTTATTCATGTCCCCCAGGCTATCAACTTGGACCTCAAAATAGTCAATGTAATCTTTCCCCAGTAAGCGGTCCATCGCAGTCTTAACCGGTAAAAAGACCTGGTCGTCAAAATTGCGCCACCCCATTGCCCCTTGCTTTTCTAAAACACCAACTACGTTAAAATTAACCCGATTAATCTTAACAAACCTGCCAACAGGGTCATCCTCGCCAAAAAGCTCATCAGCCACAGTTCTGCCCAAAACCACTACCTTGGCCCGTGTTGTATCTTCAGCCTTGGTAAAAAAGCGGCCAAAATCAAATTCTGATTTTTTCATAACAGCGTAATCCGTGGATGTTCCAGTCACTGAAGTGTTCCAATTTTTGTTTTGATAAACCACCTGAGCCCGTCCAGAAACATAAGGGATCACCTGCTCCACTGACTCCATCCCTGACAAAGTAGCATAATCAGCAAAATTAAAGCGAGGAGCAGCGTCAGAGCCAAGTGATATCCCTCCAGAGCGCCTTGCAGTGCGAACCATCAAAACATTAGTGCCAAGCGAAGAAAAAGTCTCTTCCATGTTACGCTTGGCCCCAGTCCCGAGTGCCAACATTGCTACCACCGCCGCCACTCCGACCATTACCCCAAGGATTGAAAGGATTGAACGAAGTTTATTGTTAATAATTGATAAATAAGCCTCGTAACAATAATTTTTTAGGCCGCCAAAAGTAAATCGTTTTTGACCTGTAAAAAGATCAATATCTTTCTCTACAGGGGTTGTGCTTTTGGTTTTTTTTCTTTTTTCGTCGTTTACAATTTTACCGTCGCTCAAGGTCAATATCCGGCTGGCCCAAGCCGCTATATCATGTTCGTGAGTAACCATAAGAATAGTATTTCCTTCGTCATTAAGCTGTTTTAGCAGCTCCATAATTTCTTGCGAAGATTTAGAATCAAGGTTGCCGGTTGGCTCATCGGCTAAGATAACCAAGGGTTTATTGGCCAGCGCCCGAGCTAATGCCACCCGCTGCTGCTGACCGCCTGAAATCTCATTGGGGCGATGGTGCAATCTTTCTTGCAACCCTATTCGCTCAAGTGTTTTTAAGGCGTGTTCTCTCTTTTCAGTTGAGTCCTGGCCAGAATAAATAAACGGAAGCATCACATTATCAACCACATTTAATTTAGGAAGTAGATTAAAGGTTTGAAAAACAAAACCAAAAAAACGACTGCGCAGGCTGGCGTATTCTTTTTCGCCCATCTGGCCAATTTCACTGCCAACCAGTTTGTACTGGCCGCTATCAGCTTTGTCTAACAAGCCTAAAATAGCTAATAAAGTCGATTTACCGCTGCCAGATGGTCCCATAATCGCCACAAATTCGCCGGGTTCAATATCAAGGGATACCCCTTGTAGCGCATGAACTGGAATTTTTCCACCTATATAATAGGTCTTATGAATATCTTTTAATGAGATAAGTGACATTTAATTTCGTTTTTGCAAAGGGTTGCGCGGTCCGCGCTGGTGCTGGAATTTTGC
>JBDRMQ010000088.1:0-5846 GCA_043811955.1 bacterium
TCGCTTCGCTTTCACCAAGAACGTCTTGCATAATTACCCCTCCTTAACTAATGTTCCAACGTCTTTCCCCTGCACTGCCCGTTTAATATTCCCCTTCTCTGTTAAATTCAAAACAATTATCGGGATATTATTTTCCATGCACAGGGAAGCCGCCGTGGTGTCCATAACTTTAAGCCGTTTAGAAATGACCTTCATGTGGGAAATCTTTTTGTATTTTTTGGCGTCTGGATGAAGCACTGGGTCTTTGTCATAGACCCCGCCGACTTTGGTTGCCTTTAAAATTACGTCGACGTCAAGCTCGGCCGCCCGCAGGGCAGCGGTTGTATCAGTTGAAAAATATGGGTTCCCTGTACCTGCCGCCAAGATAACGACCCGACCCTTTTCCATGTGACGGATGGCCCGGCGCCTGATAAAAGATTCTGCCACTGATTGCATCGCGATCGCGGTCTGGACCCGTGACGGAACGCCAATTCTCTCCAAGGCATCTTGCAAGGCTAAAGAATTGATCACTGTGCCCAGCATCCCCATATAATCACCAGTTGCCCGGTCAATGCCGTTGACCGCCCCGGCCACCCCGCGAAAAATATTACCGCCGCCGACGACAATGGCCACGTCAACTTTAAGGCTGCGCACGCTTTTGATCTCATCAGCCACAACATTGAGGGTTTCAAGATCAATCCCATACTTTCGAGTGCCGCCAAAAACTTCGCCGGAGAGCTTTAAGAGGATCCGTTTGTACTTAGCCATTATTCCCATCAGCCCTACGAAGCCCCAAAGAGCAAAGGAGGGTTGTCCTTTCTCTAAAAATATACTATAATTTCCCCAAATGTCAATACTCTTCCCCTATTTTGAATTGACTGCTTCGCTCTTTGTCTTGCTATTTTCTTTTATAATTTTCAGCCGGCACTACGAAAACAAAGCCGCTCGATTTTTTAGCCGTTTTGCCTTGCTGGCCTTTCTCTCTTGTATCTTTACTTATTCTTTTAGGATCGCCTTTACCCTAGAACTGGCCCAAACAATTAACAGGATTTCAGTTACCTTGGTCTCTTTTTCTTTTGCCCTTTTTGTTCATTTTGCCCTCATTTTCGCAAAAAAGAATGCTTTTCTCAAAGAAAAAATCGCTCTTTATATTATCTATCTACCCCCAACCGCTGTCAGTTCCTTCTTTTTGTTTACCAACTTAATGTATAAGCGCTACGAAATTTTATCCTATGGGATTGTCAGCATCCCTACGATCTGGTACTCAATCTTTATCGCCTACTCAGTTGCTTATGGTTTTTGGGGCATCACCCTTTTCTTTTCATACGCTAAAAAAGCTCATCAAAAAATAGAAAAACATCAAGCCTTTTTTATCGCGGCTGGCGCGGCAATCCCGTTCTTGATCGGGCTAATTACCGACGAGCTTCTTCCTTTAATTTTTCAAACCAGGCTAACCCCGCCGACTATTGTTTTTGATTTTGCCTTAATGACCTTTTTCCTTTTTCTCGCCATGCGCCACTATAGCCTTTTTGCCATTTCGCCTGCCTTGGCCGCTGACTCAATCATAGAGACCATGCCAGATTCTTTGATCGTGACCGACCTGCGAGGGAGAGTAATTATTGTCAACGAAGAAGCACACAAGTATTTTCACGTGCCAAAAGAAGAGATCAAGGGACATTACATTGCCAAACTTTTTGAAAACAAAGGAGAATACGAAAAGCTCTACGAAGAAGTTGTCAACAAAAGCCTGGAGATTGAGCGCTACAAGGCAACCTTGTGCGATCCTTGCGGCGAATGCCTCCCTTCATTTATTAATGCCAATGCGCTCCGTGATTCCTTGGGGGCGTTGATCGGCATTATTTTTGTAATTCGAGATTCAAGAGCCTAGGAAACCCCTAGTTTTTCTGCTAAAATAGAGAGCATGTCGTCGGAAAATATTTTCCCAAAAGAATATGATGTAATTGTGATTGGTGCTGGGCATGCCGGAATTGAGGCAGCCTTGGCTAGTGCTCGTCTTGGCTGCCAAACATTATTATTAACTATGAACGTTGATACAGTCGCCTTTATGTCCTGCAACCCAGCCATTGGCGGACCCGCCAAATCACAACTAGTGCGCGAAGTTGACGCCCTGGGCGGGCAGATGGGCCTTGCGGCTGACTTAACCTTCCTACAAATGAAAATGCTCAACACCAACAAAGGCCCTGCTGTGCAAGCCTTGCGCGCGCAGTCAGACAGAATGAAATACCACCTGGTGATGAAGGGGCTTCTTGAGGCAGAGCCGAATCTTGACCTAAAGCAAGGTTTAGTCGAGGAAATTTTAACAACAGCGGTGGGCGATGAGGTGCGAGGTGTGAGGACAAAGTTAGAAACAATTTATCACGGCAAAACAATTATTGTAACAACAGGCACTTTCCTTAAAGGCTTAATTCACACGGGGATGGTTCACGCAGAAGCAGGGCGCTTGGGCGAATTCCCGGCTAATGGGCTATCCAATAGTTTGGCCGGCCTTGGGCTAAAGCTTGGCCGTTTAAAAACCGGCACTCCTGCTCGCCTAAACAAAAGATCGATCGACTTTTCTAAAATGAAGATTCAACCTGGCGACGAAAACATTAAATACTTCTCCTTTATCTGGGAATACCAACAATACGGCCTACCTCTTCCTCCTCCTCTTTCCTCTTCCTATTCCTCTGCCTGTTCCTTTCCCCAAATCCCTTGCCACTTAACCTGGACCAACGAGAGAACACATCAAATAATCCGTGACAACCTCGACCGCTCCCCGCTCTTTCAAAAGAAAATCAAAGGGACGGGCCCACGTTACTGTCCATCAATTGAGGACAAAGTTGTCCGCTTCCCGGAAAAAGAGCGGCAACAGTGTTTTATCGAACCAACTGGCCGAGACACCTTGGAAATGTATGCCCAAGGGATGAGCACCAGCTTGCCGGCAGATGTTCAGCTCAAAATGCTGCAAACAATGCCTGGCCTGGAAAATGTAGAGATTATTCGCCCAGGTTACGCAGTTGAGTATGACTATGTCCCTGCGGCCCAACTTCAATATACTTTGGAAACAAAAAAGATCAAAGGCTTATTTTGCGCCGGGCAAATTAATGGGACCTCTGGTTACGAAGAAGCTGCTGCGCAAGGAATTGTCGCGGGAATTAACGCGGCTCGCCGAGTTAAAGGATTAGGGCCTATAACCTTTGGCCGCGAAGAAAGCTATATTGGGACCTTGATCGATGATTTAATTACCAAAGATATTGATGAGCCATATAGAATGTTAACTTCTCGCTCAGAATATCGGCTCGTCCTGCGCCAAGACAATGCAGACCTGCGCTTAACTGAAAAAGGTTACCAGATCGGCTTAATCAAAGACGCCCGCTATCAATGTTTCTTAAAAAAGAAAGATGCCATTGAAGCAACCCTCACCCCCGACACCCAACACCTGACACCCAGCACCTCATCTCCCGAAATCCAAGAACAAATTGAAATCACAAAAAAATACGCTGGCTATATTAGGATCCAAGAGCGGCAAATTGAGCGCTTTAAAAAACTTGAAGACAAAAAAATCCCAGCAGATTTAGATTTCGCAAACCTGCACGGGGTTTCCAAGGAAGCTCGTTATAAATTAGACAAACTGCGGCCAGTCTCAATCGGCCAGGCTTCGCGAATTGCAGGGGTCTCACCCGCCGATATTTCCACCTTGCTCGTCCACCTTTCAATGTATAGACGCACCAGCGCCAGCATGATAGAATAACTAAAATCGTTTCAAAGCGATTAAATTAATATCAGGAGGGTTTATCATGAAAAAACTATTGGTTTTTGTCCTAGCTTGTTTTGTCTTGACCGGGATCGCTCAGGCCGCGAATTTTTCCAGCATCGGCTACATTGAGGTGCAAAAGGTTTTTAAGGAATATAAAGAGACTGAAAAAGCCCAAAAGGAGCTGGCCAAGCAAGAAGAAGAATTTAAAAAAGAATTTGAAAAGAGCCAGGAAAAACTAGAAAAAGCGGAAAAAGACGGCAAAGGCGAAGAAGAGCTGACGAAAATGCGCCAAGAGTTAGAAAAAAAGCTTGGGCCCAAAAGAGAAGCCTTGATTAAAATGAACGAGCAGTTAACCGCTAAAATCCAGCTAGAAATTCTCGAGGCAGTCAAAATAGCGGCTAAAAAAGTCGGCATCGAAATTGTCCTCGACAAACAGGTAGTGATTAACGGCGGGATGGACTTAACCGAGATGGTTGTTTCAGAACTTAATAAATGAAGCTAAAAGAGTTGGCGTCTCTTGTCTCAGCTAAAATAATTGGCGATGAAAACCTTGAAATCACAGGGATTGCCCCAATTGCCGAGGCCAAAGAAGGGGAGCTGGCCTTTGTCCTTGAAAAAAAATATCTAGCCGCAGCTGGCAGCTCAAAAGCTTCAGCGCTTGTTGCCCCGCCTTGCTCTAAACTAGCAGGAAAAGCCTTGCTCTTGGTCGAGCAACCGCGCCACGCCATGGCAAAAATATTGCAGGTCTTTGCCCCAGCCAAAAAAATCAAGCCCGGGGTTCACCAAACAGCTATCGTGCCAAAATCTTGCCTGCTTGGCAAAAACATTTCCATTGGCGCTTATGTTGTTATTGAGGAAAATGTAACAATCGGCGACGAGAGTGTAATTTATCCTCATGTTTTTATTGGCCACGACTGTCAGATTGGAAAAAACGTCATTATCCACTCTGGAGCAAAAGTTGGGATTGATGGTTTTGGCTATGTCCAAGAAGGGAAAGAACACGTTAAGATCCCACAAATTGGGAATGTAATCATTGAGGATAAGGTTGAAATCTACGCCAATGTTTGTCTCTCTCGAGCCACCCTTGGCTCAACCATAATTGGTGAAGGGACAAAAATTGACAACCTCTCTCACGTTGCGCATAACTGCAAAATTGGCAAAAATTGTGCCATTGTTTCTCTCGTTGGCTTTGCTGGCTCTGTCACGCTTAAAGATAGTGTCTATGTAGCTGGCCAAGCAGGGTTCAACGGCCATATTACTATCGGCGAAAACACTGTGGTTATGGCTAAGTCCGGGGTAACCAAAGATATTCCAGCCAACATGGTCGTCTCTGGCTTTCCTGCCCAAGACCATAAAAAAGAGATCGAAGAAAAGGCCACGCTAAAACGTCTTGCTAAAAAAAATAAATGAAGATCGCTTTCTTTTCCAATTCGTACCTGCCTTATTTGAGCGGCATCACCGTCTCAATTAAAACCTTAAAAGACGAGCTTGAAAAACTCGGCCACGAAATTTTTGTGGTCGGCCCTCGATACCCTCATTCCTCTTCCTCCAACACCCTCCGCCTCCCCTCTTTCCCCGCCCCCTACCCTGGCTACAGAATAGTTTGGCCTTACTCGTATAAAATATTTAAAAAAATAAAAGAAGAAAAAATAGATGTCATTCACGCGCATCAACCATTTGGGGTTGGCCTGGCAGCTTTATGTTTGGCTAGAAGGATGAATATCCCGTTTGTCTACAGCTTCCACACCCTTTTCCCCAGATATGTTCACAATATCCCTTTAATGCCCAAGTGTTTGGCCAAGTGGCTTATAACAAAATATCTGACCTGGTTCTGCAATCAAGCTGATATTATTTTTGTGGGGACTGAAATGGTGAGGCGACTGCTTGCGGCCTGGAAGGTTAAAGCAAAGATTGTGGTAATGCCAACAGGGGTAAGGGTTGAGAAAGTAGTAAGCAGTAAGCAGAACGTCGTAGGCAGAAAAACTTTGCTTTACACAGGAAGACTATCTAAAGAAAAAAACATCCCTTTCCTCTTGGCAGCTTTTCCTGAGATTGAAAAACAGGAACCAAACATTCAGCTTTTTCTGGTCGGCGGCGGGCCAATGGAAGA
>JBDRMQ010000089.1:0-5217 GCA_043811955.1 bacterium
GAATAAATATGGTATGCTAGAAGTTAAGCGCGAGAATAATTACGGAGAAACGGTTTTAAAATTTTATGAAAAAAGCAATTTATCCTGGCAGTTTTGATCCGGTTACTAATGGTCATTTAGATGTCATTAAACGGGCGGCTAAATTAGTTGACCAGGTTATTGTGGCCGTGATCCGCAATCCCCACAAAAAACCCCAATTTTCGCTTGATGAGCGTGTTAAAATGCTTAAAGAAGTTTTGCGAGGGCGCAAAAATATCAAGATCGATAGTTTTGATGGCTTGCTGGTGAAGTACGCGAAAAAAGTTAAAGCGACTGTGATTGTTCGAGGGCTTCGCGCTGTTTCTGATTTTGACTATGAATTTCAAATGGCTTTGACTAATCGAAAAATGGTCCCTGAAATTGAAACAATCTTTTTCATGACTGATTATAGATATTCTTATCTTTCGTCTAGTTTTGTTAAAGAAATTGCTGGTTTAGGCGGCGAGATTAAAGACCTGGTCCCGGCCCAGATAGTCCCATATCTTCAAGCGAAAAAATAGGAGGGATATATATGGAAGTTTTAGGTTTACTTGATACCTTAGAGTCAATGGTCCTTGATGGGACAAAAATACCCTTAACTAAAAAGGTGATGGTTAATGAGGACGCGATTTTAGCGGTGATTGATAAAATGCGTTTGGTGGTCCAAGGTGGTGGTGGTTTTGCCAAAGAAGCAATTGCTTCAAAACAGATGTCTAGACCTGAACCTGCTGTCCAAGCCACAGCCGAAGAAACAATTATTATTGAAGAAGTTCAGAACGCTAGGACGAAAGATGATTCAAAAGCTGTTGAGGTACTGCAGCAAGCTTACCAAATGGCGAAGGAAATTCGCGAGGGAGCAGATACTTATGCGGATGAAGTTTTGGCAAACCTTGAAGCTACTTCGACCAGGATCTTGCGGACAATAAAGGCTGGCCGCGACCGCTTAGGTAATGGGAATAAAGGAGTTGAAGTTACTCGTGAAGCGGTTAGACAATAGATCTTTTGACCAAATTAGATTGGTCAAGATAACCCGTAATTTTCTTAAACATCCCGAAGGTTCTGTTTTGATTGAAATGGGTGAGACAAAAGTTATTTGCACTGCTTCTGTGATAGAGAGTGTTCCTCATCATAAAAAGGGTTCTGGCCAGGGTTGGGTCACTGCTGAGTACGCCATGCTTCCCAGAGCGACAACCGACCGCTCTAATCGCGAGCACTATCAGGGTAAGACCAGCGGCCGTACCCAAGAAATTCAACGTTTGATTGGTCGTTCTCTGCGCTCTGTTGTTGATTTGCGCAAACTTGGTGAGCGGACAATTTATATAGACACTGATGTTATTCAAGCTGATGGAGGGACCAGAACCGCGGCTATTACCGGGGCTTTTGTGGCTTTAAAAGATGCTGTCGCTTATCTCAAACAAAAGCAGAAGATAACCTCAGACCCAATAGCTAAATATTTAGCCGCGATCAGCGTTGGCCTTGTTTCGGGAAGGGCTTTGGTCGATCTTGCTTACAATGAGGATGTTCAAGCTGACGTTGACATGAATGTGGTGATGACTGAGGGCGGCGATTTTATTGAAGTCCAAGGGACAGCGGAGGGGGTCCCTTTTTCCAGAGAAGCTTTGGATCAATTACTTGATTTAGCCAAGCTTGGCATAGAGAAGCTAATTAAGAAACAACAAGAGGTCTTGGCATGAAAAAAATGAAGGGGATTATTCTGGCTGGCGGGACAGGCTCAAGACTATTTCCTTTGACCAAGGTGACGAATAAGCACCTGCTGCCTGTTGGTCGAAAACCAATGATCTATCACTCAATAGAAAAGCTGATTGGGGTTGGTATCGAGGATATTTTAATCGTCACCGGCGTCGAGCATATGGGAGATATTGTTAGCCTTTTGGGCAGTGGTAAAGATTTTGGCTGCAAATTTACTTACAAAGTCCAGGATGAAGCTGGTGGGATAGCGCAGGCGCTTGGCCTGGCTGAAAATTTTGTAGGTGATGATTTAATAGCCGTTATTTTAGGGGATAATATTTTCCAAGACAATTTAAAATCTTTTGCAGCTGGTTTTCGGGGGCAAGGGAGCGGCGCCAAAATTATACTTAAAGAGGTGGCTGACCCTGAGCGGTTTGGCGTAGTTGAAATAAAGGATAAAAAAATAATTTCTATTGAAGAAAAGCCTAAAAAACCAAAGAGTAATTTCGCGGTTACCGGGATTTATTTTTATGACGCCAGTGTTTTTGAAATTATTAAAGGGTTAAAACCTTCGAGCCGGGGCGAGTTGGAGGTTTCTGATATTAACAGTGCTTATTTAGCGCAAGATAAACTCTCTTATGATGTTTTAAGCGGTTGGTGGTCTGATGCCGGGACTTTTGCCTCTTTGGAAAAAACAACTCTGCTAATTGAAGGGAAGATATAATTATGAAAATATTGGTGACTGGCGGGGCGGGATTTATTGGCAGTAATTTTATTCATTATGTTTTGCATAAATATCCTGATGACCAGATCGTCAACTTTGATAAATTAACTTACGCGGGAAACCTTGATAATTTATTAGATTTAGAAAGCGACCCCCGCTACAAGTTTTTTAAGGGTGATATTTGTGATGCTAAAGCCCTTGAGACAGCGATTGGCCTGGTTGATGATCTTGACGCGATTGTTAATTTCGCGGCTGAAAGCCATGTTGACCGCTCAATCCTCTCAGCCGGTGACTTTGTCCAAACTGATGTTTTTGGGACCTATGTTTTGCTGGAGGCAGTAAAAAAGTTTAAGATCAAACGTTATGTCCATATTTCTACCGATGAGGTTTATGGCAGTATTGAGCAAGGTTCCTTTACCGAAGAATCACCAATCGCCCCTAATTCGCCATATTCTGCTTCCAAGGCTGGGGGCGACCTTCAGGTTAGGGCTTATTTTAAAACCCATGATTTGCCGGTCATTGTGACGCGTTCGTCCAATAATTATGGCCCTTTTCATTACCCGGAAAAAATTATCCCTTTATTTATAACTAATGCCTTAGAAAATAAAAAATTGCCCCTTTATGGTGATGGCAAGAATGTGCGGGATTGGCTTTTTGTTAAAGATAATTGCGGCGCGATCGATCTTGTCCTGCGCCAGGGGAAAGTTGGGCAAGTTTATAATATTGGCGGAGAGAGCGAAGCTCGCAATGTCGACCTGACGAAAATGGTCCTTGAATTATTAGGCAGGGATGAGGCTTTGATTGAATTTGTGGGAGATAGGCCTGGCCATGATCGCCGGTATTCAATCGATTGCTCTAAGATCAAAAAACTTGGTTGGCAGCCTCAAACCCCCTTAAAAGAAGGATTAAAAATAACGGTTGACTGGTTTAGGCAGAATCGGGATTGGTGGGAAAAGATCAAGAAAAAGCAAAAAGATTATAAAAAGTTCCAAAAAGAATGGTACGCAAAGCTTTAGCTGCTGATGAAGAAAAATAAGCTGGATCAAGAAGTTCTTGAATTTAAAAAAATGTTGGCTGCGGAAGGCAGGGGGGAGAATCCTCATGTAGATTCTGATCTGGGAATTTACAGATATCTCGAGAACGCAAACCTGATTAAACACTACCTTACTGGTCGAATTCTAGATTGGGGTTGTGGTTTGGGGCAGATGTCATATTTTTTGAAGAACCGGGGATTTGAGGTTGTTAGTTATGATATTGACCCTGCTGGACATGGTTTTTTAAATCAGATTGGACAAGAACTGATTCTTGGCAGTGACCCCGTTAAACTTCCCTTTGCCGATGCTTCTTTTGACGCGGTTGTTTCTTCTGGTGTTTTAGAACATGTGGTTGATCCACGGGCTTCCCTGCAAGAAATTAGCCGGATTGTCAAGCCTGGGGGATACCTTTTTATCTTTAGGCTGCCCAATAAATTTTCTTATATTGAGTTTGTTTCTGATCGTTTAGGCCGTGGCGACCATCCCGTAAAATATTCCCGGACAGAAATAAAAAATATTTTAAACCAAGCTGGCTACGAAATTATTTCTTTAAGATATAAAGGTTTTTTTCCCTATAATTTAAAAGGTTTTCCTGAAAAGTTCAGGAGCTTTTATTATCGATTTGGCTCGTTTTGGGAAAAAATTGACGCTCTTTTTTCTGCCATGCCAATTATTAATAATTTAAGCACTAACATAGAAATAGTGGCCCGAAAAAAACAGTCAAGGGAGCAAAGCGTGACCAAAAGAATCGCCAAGAATTTTTCTTGGCTTTTACTTGGCAATAGCCTCAACGGCGTGCTGGTCTTTGCCATGATGGTTTATGTGGCTCGGGTGCTTGGGGCCGCGACCTTTGGCTTATATAATTTTGCCCAGGCTTTTTTGCTCTACTTAGGATTAGTTGTTGATTCAGGGCTGTCGACCTTGGGGACCAGGGAAATTGCCCGCGAAAAGAGCGAGGCCGCAAATATTTCTCTAAACATTTTGGTTTTTCGCTTGATCTTGGCGGCTGTTATTTTTACCTTTTGTTTGGGTTTGCTTTTTGTCTTATCTATTCCTGTTCAAATGAAAGTCTTATTTGGCTTTACGTTTCTGCTAATTTGGCAGCGAGCCTTAAACAGTGATTGGGTCTTTAGTGGGCTTGAACAGATGGAGTACATTCCAATTGCAAAAAATATAATGACTTTAATTACCTTTGGCTTGGTTTATTTTTTGGTTAAAGGGCCGACTGATTTAGTGAAGGTTCCTCTGCTGAGCGCTCTCTCTGGTTTGCTTGTTTATTTAACTTTAATTTGGTTTTTATTTAGGCGTTTGTTTAATAAAGCTAAATTAGTTTTAACTCCAAATAAATGGGTTGGTTATTTTAAGCAAGCTATTCCCTTGGGCGCTTCGATGTTGTTAATTATGGTTTATTGTAACCTGGATACAATTATGCTTGGCTTTATGGACAAGCCAGAGGTTGTTGGTTACTATAGTGCTGCTTACAAAATATTTTTAGTTATTGTTGGGGTTTTTGGTGTTTGGCAGTCAGCGGCTGTGCCAACTATGACTTTAAGGATAAAAGAAGACAGGGCTAGGGCAAAATTATTTTTGGAAAAATATGTACGCTTAACCACCTTGGCTTTTATTCCTCTTTGTTTAATCGCTTTTCTGCTTGTTCCGATATTACTGACTGTTATTTTTGGGCCGTCATACGAGCCGGCAATCCCTGCCCTTCAGATTATTATTTGGACTATTTTGCCAATGATTATTGGG
>JBDRMQ010000090.1:0-5925 GCA_043811955.1 bacterium
AAGTTGATTTTGGAACCTGAGAATGAAATTCCCTGCCTGCTGGCAGGCAGGTCGGTTCCAAAATACAAATTGCTCTCGACGAGAAAAGGAACCGAGGCTTTTAGCCTCAGGTTCCGAACCCTTAATTTTTCGGAGTTCTCTATGTAGGTTGCCTGCCAATTATATTGGAAAAAGGCAGCCATAAACCCGTTACACCCGCTGCGTAACGGGTTTTTTTATGGTTGAAATATTTGTTCACTTCATGATATCATTCTGCAATGACTGCCAAAGAAAAAATCAAAGAATTAGAACAAATTGCCGGTAAACTTCGCCAACATATCATTAAGATGACTTGTGCTGCGGCTTCGGGACACCCTGGGGGCTCCCTTTCTAGCGCAGACATTGTAGCTGTTTTATATTTCTACATTTTAAAGAAAAACCCTAAAGATCCCGGCTGGGCCGAGCGCGATCGCTTTGTTATGAGCAAGGGCCATGCTGCCCCTGTTTTATACGCAGCCCTGGCTGAGGCCGGCTATTTTTCTGTAGATTACTTAAAGACCCTGCGCCAAATCGGCAGCTCTCTCCAGGGTCACGTTGACATGCTTTCTCTTCCGGGGATTGAAATGTCAACTGGATCATTAGGGCAGGGCCTTTCTGCGGCTAACGGTATGGCGCTGGCTGCTCGGCTTGATAAGAGAGATTCACATATTTATTGTTTGATGGGTGATGGCGAATGCCAGGAGGGCCAGGTTTGGGAAGCGGCCATGACCTCTAGCCACAAAAAACTGGACAATCTAACGGCAATTATTGATCATAACAAGCACCAAATTGATGGCAGGGTTGAAGATATTAAAAACCTTAACCCATTTGCTGATAAGTGGACGGCTTTTGGCTGGCAGGTTATTAAATGCGACGGCCATGATATTAAGTCAATTATAGACGCTATGGAAAAGGCTAAGAAAACCAAGGGCAAACCCAGTATGATTATTGCCGACACTGTTAAAGGAAAAGGGGTCTCTTTTATGGAGGCTAAACCCCTTGACTATCACGGCAAAGCCCCCACCCCTGACGAGGAGAAAAAAGCGATTTGTGAACTTTGTAATCTTGAGGATGAGCTATGAGGTATGAGGTATGAGCGAAGTGAAAAAAATAGCTACTCGTGATGCTTACGGAAAAGCTTTGCTTGAGTTGGGTAGAGAAAATAAAAATATAGTAGTGCTTGACGCTGATCTTTCAGCCTCAACTAAGACCGACCTTTTTGCCAAAGAATTTCCAGAACGCTTTTTTGATATGGGGGTAGCTGAACAAGATATGATCGGAACCGCGGCCGGCCTGGCTGCTTCCGGTAAAATCGCTTTTGCTTCAACCTTTGCGGTCTTTGGTTCAGGCCGGGCCTGGGACCAGGTCCGTGTTTCAGTTGCTTATACTCGCTTAAACGTAAAAATCGTAGTTACCCATGGCGGGCTGACAACCGGCGAAGACGGGGCTTCACATCAGGCTAACGAAGATATCGCGATTATGAGGGCTATTCCTAACCTGACCGTAGTGGTGCCGGCTGATGCAGCCGAGACAGCTAAAGTTATCCGGGAGGCAGCTGGTTTTTATGGGCCAATGTATATCCGGCTCAGCCGCCCCAAAACCCCGGTTATTTCTGAGCAAATTAAATATGATTTTAAACTTGGCCAAGGGGGGACTTTTCGGCCAGGCAAAGATGTAACAATTATTGCCACAGGGCTTATGGTCGCGAAAGCCCTTGAGGCTGCCGAAGAATTGGCCAATGAAAACATTGACGCTCGGGTCATTAATATTCATACGATTAAGCCGATTGATAAGAAGATAATTATTAAAGCGGCCCAAGAAACTGGGGCGATTGTTACCGCGGAAGAGCATTCAATTATTGGCGGCTTGGGTGGAGCAGTCGCAGAAGTTGTGGTTGAAAATTGCGCGGTCCCCATGGCCAGGGTGGGGGTCAGGGATACTTTTGGGGAATCTGGCAAACCAGATGAACTGCTGGTTAAGTATGGACTAACTTCTGAAAATATTGCCCAGGCTGCAAAAACAGTTTTAGCCAGAAAAAAATGAACAGACCTTCTTGGGATGATTACTTCTTAAAGATTACCAATGATGTTTCAGAGCGGGCTACGTGTATGAAGCGCTCAGTTGGCGCCATAATTGTTAAGGAAAACCGGATCCTCTCCACTGGCTATAATGGCTCCCCCAAGGGTTTTAAGCATTGCGAAGAGGTGGGTTGTATCCGCAAAGAGATGGGGGTCCACTCTGGCGAGCGGCATGAGCTTTGCCGCGGACTTCACGCGGAACAGAACGCGATCATTCAAGCGGCAGTCCACGGGGTTGAAATTTCAGGAGCAACAATGTATTGTAATTACCAACCTTGCGCGATCTGCGCGAAAATGATGATCAATGCCGGGCTAGCGCGGCTGGTATACGTTGGCGGATACCCTGATGAATTAGCCAAACAAATGTTGGAGGAGAGCAATGTTCAAATTACTAAATTTAACCAGGGAAAAAAATAAAGCGGGGGGGAAGAAAATGAAAGTAGGTTTTTTAGGGCCTGAAGGGACCTTTTCTGAAGAGGCCAGCAAGCTTTATGTAAGAAGACTTTCCGGTAAGGTCGAGCTTATTCCATTTTCAACAATCCATGACCTGCTTTTTGCCGCTGATCAAGGCAAGGTTAACGAAGCGATCGTTCCAATTGAAAATTCTATTGAAGGGACAATTGGGATTGTAACTGATATGCTGGTCAAGGATGTTAATTTGCAGATCAGGCAGGAGATTGTTATTCCTATTTATCATTACTTAATAGCCCAAAAAGGGATTCGTTTTTCTGAGGTGACAGATGTGATCTCTCATCCCCAGCCAATCGGCCAGTGCAAAAATTTTCTGGCCAGAAAACTTCCTAAAGCCAAGCTGCACATGGCTTATAGCAGCTCTGACGCGGTTAAGCAAGTGGCAACCTCTCTTGGGGAGAGGGTTATTGCCCATGGCAAGGTTAAGGGCTCGGTCTTTGCCGCTATTGGCAACAAGGTCTCCGCGAAGCTGTATGGTTTAAATATTCTTGCTTCCAAGATCAATGCCAAGGATAACCAGACCCGCTTTGTGGTTTTAGCCAAAACCGACCAGGCACGAGTTAAGAAAAATAAAACTTCGATTGTTTTTTCCATTAAGAGTGATCGGCCGGGCGGGCTTCACGATGTGCTTAAGGTTTTTGCTGATCGTGATATTAATTTGACCAAGATAGAGTCCCGCCCTTCAAAAAAATCTTTAGGCGATTATTACTTTTTTGTTGATATGCAGGGCCACCGCCAAGATAAGCTAATTGCCGAAGCCATTGGAGAAATTAAGGGCAAGACCTCCTTATTAAAGCTTTTAGGTTCATATCCTCAAGCGGCAAAATAGATATTGCAACGTTAGTCTTGTTAGGCTAAAATAGCCCCATGAGTGAAATTAAAAAAGAGTCTCATTTTATTGAGGGTTTAATCTTTGGCGGACTTTTGGGGGCTGGTCTTGGCCTGCTTTTTGCCCCTTCTGCTGGCGATAAAATTCGCGATAAAGTTCGAGAAAAGTTAAAAGACCTGGAGCTTGACGAGATTGTTGATCGGTTTATCGAGGCCTTTGATGAGGGTAAAGAAGAAGCTGGCAGAGTTTCACAAGAATTGGAAAAAGGAACCTGCGAATAAACTTCCTGCCTGCAGGCACGGCGCGGTTGCTTTTTCTCAATTGCGAATAGGAGCCGAGACTTTTAGTCTCAGGCTCCGGAAAGTAGGAGGTTAATGTAATGTATGAAATTTTGATCAATGTTTTAATTTTCAACGGGATATTACTTCTTTTGGCCTTAACTATTTGTGTTATCCAGGGGATAATTATTTTGATCGATGTTCGCAAAGGTGTTAAAGAAGTTAAGGAAAAACTGGTCGTTTTTACCTCTATCCTTGATATTGGAACATTGCTGCTTGGCGGGATAAGCGGTTTTGGCAGCAGGCTAAAAAAAAAAGGGCTAAGGGGTAATTCCAACATTTTGGCCGCAATGGCTGGTATAAAAAAAGGGCTCAAAGTCTTATTTAAGGACAAAGGAGGCGAGGATAATGGGTAAAATTTTAAAAAGTTTAACGATTGGTAGTGTTATCGGTTTTATTATGGGATTACTGTTTGCTCCACGCAGAGGCGAAGAGACCAGGAAAAAACTTCAAGAGTCAATTGAAAAAGGTAAAGGTAAGTTTGAAGAAATAAAAGAAGAAATAGAGAAAGAAAAGGACCTCTAACCGCTGATGCTAAAGCGGCAGATTTTCTTAATCCTTCAATCAGCCCTTCTGCAACTAGAGATAAAAGATAGCCCTGAAGTTAAGATTGATATCCCTCGCCAAAATAATCTTGGTGACTATTCGACCAATCTGGCGATTGTTCTCGCCAAAAAATCAGACCAAAACCCTCGTGAGTTGGCGGCCAAACTTGTTGAGACATTAAATAATCTTGATCAGCAGAAGATCTGTGCCAAAATTGAGCTGGCTGGCCCTGGTTTCATAAACTTTTTCCTCTCTGATCAGTTTTTGCGGGATTCTTTGCTTGAAATAGAAAAGCAAGATGAAAAATGGGGATACAGGACCTCGGACCAAGGACAAAAAATCTTGCTGGAATATGTTTCCGCTAATCCAACCGGCCCGCTCCACGTTGGCCATGGCCGCTGGGCAGTGGTGGGGGATGCCATTTCCAGGCTTCTTAAGGCTGCAGGGCACAAAGTCACTACTGAATTTTATGTTAACAATATCGGTAACCAAGTTGAAAAATTAGAGGCTTCAGTTTTAGCAGCCCGGGCGGGGAAGGACGTCCCTGAAGGTGGTTATGGTGGCAGCTACATTAAGGATGTTCAAGGGGAAACTCGAGAGGAAATGCTGGACTCGATCTTAGCGGGACAAGAAGCAATCCTTAAATCCTTGGGGGTTGAATTTGATAACTGGTTTATGGAGAGCGGCCTGCACGATAAAAATGAAATCGAAGCAGCGATTGGAATTCTCAAGGCCAAGGATTTAACTTTTGAAAAAGATGGGGCGCTTTGGTTTAAAGCAACCCAATTTGGTGATGATAAAGATCGGGTTTTGGTCCGTGAAGACGGCCGGCCAACCTATTTTGCCGCTGACCTCGCTTATCACTATGATAAATTCAAGCGTGGTTTTGACCACTTAATTAATATTTGGGGGACTGACCACCATGGTTATGTAAAGCGGATTAAGCAGGCTGTTGGAGCCATGGGGTTTGTTCAAGATAAGCTGGAAATTATTATTGGCCAATTGGTTGCCCTTTATCGCGGGAAAGAAGTTGTCAGGATGTCCAAGCGAACCGGCGAGATGGTAACCCTTGAGGAAGTGATTGAAGAGATTGGCTCTGATGCGACCAGGTTCTTTTTTGCGATGACTGATGTTAACTCACACCTTAATTTTGACCTTGAATTAGCCAAGAAAAAATCAAATGATAACCCTGTTTATTATGTCCAGTATGCGCACGCGAGAATTTGTTCTATCTTGAATAAGGCTTCCGGTTCCTCTCCGAACCCCGATACTCAAAACTCCGAACTACCCCATCCTGCCGAAAGAGCCCTGATCTTAAAAATCTTGGCGCTGCCTGACATAATCGCAGAGGCGGCTAAATACCGCTTGCCGCACCGCCTAACCGAGTATGCTCGCGAACTCGCGACCCTGTTTCATTCTTTCTATGAACAGTGCAAAGTTATGGGAAATCCCTCGCGAATTTTCCTGGCGAATTGTTGTCGAATTACCTTGCGAAATGTGTTACAATTTTTGGCAATTAGTACTCCAGAAAAAATGTAGTTCTAATAAAGGATTTATCGACGATGAAATACGCGTTTTTTAAAAATAAAATAGTCCCTTTTGAGCAAGCCACGGTGGGGATTATGACCCATGCTTTGAACTATGG
>JBDRMQ010000091.1:0-12152 GCA_043811955.1 bacterium
CTCTTCAGTTGTTAATACGCCGATGGGGAAGATGGAGATCGAGATGGTTTACAGCAATATCAAGGTTAATCAAGGGATAAAGGATGAGGTGTTTAGGGTTGAGTAGATTATTAACTAATGGGAGTGGTGGGTGTTATGAAATCTTATGTAGCGATTAAATTAAAGACAATAATCATAGTTTTTATAATAATCTTTTTTGTTTGTTTAAGTGTTAGTCGCCTTAGCCTCAATAGTCTTTTTGAAATAAAGTCATTTTATTGGCAGCTTTGTGTTGAGCCGCGCATGGATGATGCCATAACAATGGCTATGGATAATTTGATCAAAGATAAAGTTAGCAAAGCTATAACCTTGCATGTTGCGGGGAAAAAATATCGACCTATAGAGACATATGCCATTAGTTGTTTTGAACCAGGGACTTTTAAAGGCAAGCTTGAAAACGGATACGCAGACGACTCAATACATATATCCGAATTTCTTGAGGGTCGCGTTGCAATTTCATATGGCAGAGCCGATATTTTTGGTGTGGAATTGAAGAAAGGGTTTGATTTTGTGGTTAAGCCGCAAGTTTATCCTGAGCATAGTTGGGAAGTTCTTAAAACAAAGGGCTTGAATGATAAAGAGTTTTTTTTACCAGACAAGTTATCTCGAGCTGTGCTATTTTCAATTATTGAAGAAAAAAATGTAACTAAAAGACGCTATAAAGTGCTTTGGGTTGTGGATTATAAGGAAGATGAACGGATGGGGCAAAAAGTTGTTAATTTCCATGGTTGATGGGAAACTTATAGGAGGTTTGAGATGAGGAAAAATAAAGTGGTGGTGGTTGTGGTCTTGGTGGGGTTGGCTTTTGTGGTGGGGATGAATGTGGGGTGTGGGAGCTCTGGAGGCGAAGCGGTGGAGCAGGCGGTGGCGACGACGACGACGAGTACCACTACCACGAGTGTTTCTTCTACTACGATGCCAACAGCGACAAGTAGCACTTCAACGTCGACTAGTACAACTAGTTCTTCAACAACATCGAGTACAAATGTTTTTTTAGATGTATCAACGACGACTTCGACAACTTTGCCAATGATAACCACTACTTCTTTTGGTCTCACGACTACTACCGTTTTCTTTTCCCCAACAACTACAATCCCTGGACTCACAACTACATCTACTGTATCTATTCCTTTTGGGACAACAACGAGTACAATTGGGGTTCCCATGACTACGAGTACAACTACAACGACGCTTCCTGATATTGATGATGATGCTGTGATCAGAGACCAGCTTGCCATTTACGAAGATGGAATGAGGACAGAAGATGTTGATATGGTTATGGAAGTTATCTCTGATGATTATTCTTTATCCACAAGTTCGATGGGGACAGTTTCTACTGTGAACAAGGAAGGCTACGAAGAATCTTTAAACTTTAGTTGTGACCAATATAATGTAAGATCATATACTCAAGAATTAACAGCTATTTCAATAGATGGCTATAATGCTGAAGTTTTGGCAACCATAGACCAAGCTAATGATGGACAACTAGGAGAGACAGCTGATCTAACAGGGACAGATGTTACAGGTAGGGCTTTTAAGAAGTTTGTTATGAAGCGAGAAGGGATGACTTGGCGAATAACTCAGGATAAACTGGTGCGGGCAGGGACTTTTCTTACTCAGCCCAGCACGACGGCTGGTCCAAATATGATAGCGGGGGGAATGACTATGAAGCTTTCTGCGGCAAATGTTTTTGTTTTTAATATCCAAGCTGCTTCTTTTAATGATCCTGAAGGAAATCCTGTTTCTTTTACTAATCCCTTTGGCATAAATTTAGTTGCTTCTTTTACTGCTGAAGCAGGAGCGTATTCTGAAGGAGCAATGATTGAGGATGACGATGGTAATGTGTATTCTTTGACGCATGAATATGAGGTTGAGTAGGGGGGCAGTGAGCAGTGGACAGTGATTGGTGAACAGTGATTGGTGAACAGGAGGAGAATTGTTTGAAAGTGCGGGATTTTAAAGAATTAATAGTGTGGCAAAAGGCGAAAGAACTTGTTGTTTTTGTTTATGCTTTGACGAAGTTTTTCCCAAAAAATGAGCAGTTTGGATTGATCTCACAGATAACAAGGGCCACGGTCTCAATTGTTTCAAATATTGCGGAAGGATGTGCCAGGCAACATACAAAAGAATATATTCAATTTTTGTATCTGGCCCTAGGGTCTGCTGCTGAATTAGAAACACAATTGGTTGTTTCTCAGGAGTTGGGATATTTGGCTGAAGATGACTTAGCGAAAGCTACCGAGCTTTTGAAAGATGTCCAGAAAATGTTAAATGGTTTGATAAAATCCTTGAGAAGGAGGAATGCGCAGTGATTCGAAATCTCTATCCACTGTTCCCAGTTCACTGTCCACTAACTAAGAAAGGAGCTCGCAAATGAAAAATAGTTTCAGATTCCTTAAGTCCCTGGCGATGATTGTTTTATTGGTTGGGGTTGTTGTGGTGGGGGGGTGTGGGCAACAGGGGGCATCTGAGTTATCTGTTAATATTCCATCGCGACCAACAGATGCGTATTTGCGTCCGGATAATTCAAAGATATTTCTGCATTTTACTGGGACGAATGAAGCAAATATTCAGGGATATAATATTTATCGAAGTAATGGTAGCGGGAGTGGATTTGCTTTGGCGGGGTTTGTAACTCAAGAAAGTTATTATACTGGGTATTCTTATTATGATAATGATTTAATTAATGGCAACAATTATTATTACAAGGTAACTAGTGTTACTGAAAATGGGGTAGAGAGCGAGTTCTCAGACGAAGTTAACGGAATTCCGCTAAGATGTGTTTATGTGTCTTGGCCGACCACAAATAGATTAAATGAGGTATGTTTTGTTTCTGAAAATAATGGCTGGGCGGTTGGAGATAGTAAGACAATTCTTCATTATACTGGTACAGATTGGCAAACTGTTGCCGCCCCAGTGGAAAGTGATCCCTATGCTTCTTTTTTGAATGCTGTTTTTTTTACTTCTTCAACTGATGGATGGATTTGCACTGGTCTTGTTGGAGAAATCTGGCACTATGATGGAAACAAGTGGTCAGTCTTTGCGGCATTAAAAGATGTCTCTCATAATTCGAATGTTACTTTAAATGATATTTATTTTGTTTCTTCTGATGATGGTTGGGTTGGAGGTGAGGGTTATGATTCTTCGGGTTATGTGGCGCATTATAATGGAATAACTTGGGAAAGTGTTCCCTTACCATCCGGAACAAGATCAATTCAAAACATCTCTTTTTCCTCATCTACTAATGGCTGGGCAATTGATGAGTCTGGAAATGTACTTTATTACGATGGAGTTAGCTGGAGCATTGTTAAATCTTTAGGCGGCTCAGCAGTCAATGGTTTTTGCTTTGATCTTCCCCCTTCCTATTTATGGGTGGGAGGGAATGGAGGGAGCGGGTTGAGTGGTAGATATTATGATGGAGAGGATTGGTATTATCTTAGCATTGGTGGTTTTGAGCCTATGTTTGATATTTATATGTTATCGTCTCTAGAAGGATGGGCTGTGGGGACAGAGCAAATATGGCGTTGTTGGGATGGTACTTGGTATGAAATTGATAATCCTGAAGAGTATTCCTTATCCGCTGTATTTTTTACTTCAAGGACAAAAGGGTGGGGTGTTAGTTACAGTGGTAAGGTTTATAAATTTGAGTAGTGTTTATTATAAATTAGAAAGGAGTAGTCTAAATGTCTAAGAAAATAGCTGTCTTAATGGTGGGGTTGGTTGGATTAATATTGATTGGGGTGGTATCAATGACTGCTTTCACTAAAAACATCAGCCTCAAAGAGATTTTTCAAACTGTTCCAGTCATTCAATCTAAATTATGCCGTTTGCCGTCTGCGTATGATACTAAACCAACTTTTGCTGGTAAATTCAACAAGGCGGCATATGAGGGTGACCCGTTGGAGAATATTGAGCTGGGTGAGGCTAAGTTGATTATGGCTGATGGGAAAGAGATTGATGTGTTGGAAGAAATTTGCCCAAGTTCAATGGAAAAGAAAGGAGAAGTGGGATGAAGTATTTTGGGTTGAGTAAGAAAAAAGGAGGGGGGATGACGATGATAAAAAAAAATGTATTATTTTTGATCGTTTTTGTATTTGTGTGTGTTTTTCAGTTCCAATCTTTGGCTAAGGAGAAACCGCGGATTGCAGTAGTTGCTTTTAATTATGAATCAACAAAAATCGGAAAAGGTTTCGCCAGTAATTTGGTCGTTGATAGGCTTGCTGCTGATTTGGTGGCTACGGGCCGTTTTGATGTTTTGGAAAGGCTCCAAATTGAAGAGGTTATCAAGGAGCAAAACTTTCCTCAAATATTAAAAGGTGAAGGCTATGATTATCAAAAGCTAGGGAAACTTTTGGGAGCCCAAACCATTGTAACAGGTACGGTTTTTTATGGGGAACGCAGTGTAACTAGGCAAACTGGAGGAGATTCCGCACCAACACAATTGATGTTAGGGCTTATTTTCCCCCCACTTCTTTTTCTTCCTCCCGCTGAACCGAAATCTTATTCAGTAAATGTAGGTAGTTATTCTGTGGCCGTTAAGGCAATTGATGTGTCTACGGGAAAAATAGTTGCCAGTGAGGATTTAGTTGAGTCTGATCTTGGCTATCTTAGTTCAATGACTAAGAGATTGTATGTTAAATTACTTAATGCCTATCCTGTGGAGGGAAGTGTGCTTGCCTTAGAAAACGGTCAAGTTTATGTGGATATAGGCGAGGATTTAGGAATTTCTCCAAATGATATTTTCGCGGTTTATAGAGCCAGCCATTCTATTGTAAAAGATGGCATAGAACTTTTGTCCTTACCCGAAGAAAAAATTGGCGAACTTGAGGTAAAAATGGTTTCTGACGCATCTTCTATTTGTAAGATTATTCCTCATCTGACAAGTAGTTCTATTAATGAAGATGATGTTGTCAAATTGATTCCTGTTGAAACTCTTGAATTTCATGAGTTGGTCAGGCGCTTTCCAAAAGAAAAGACAAGGCCTTCTGCTTTGGGAGGAGCATTTGTTGGTCAAGCGACTGGGTTGGAGGCTGTTAAGTATAATCCGGCTGGTTTGGCTCAGGTAACTGATGCTGAGATTAGTTTGGGTTGGACGTTACACTCTAATAGTGCTAGTTTCAATATGCCAAATGCTGGTGAAAGCTATTCTGGGGATAAAGAGCTTTATAGCAGTTATGTCGAAAACCCTCTTTATCCGAGTGAGTTTAATGGGGTCATGCCACTGAGAAAAGCGGGGGTTGGTTTGTCTCTCAATGTTGATAATATGCGAATTAATCATGATGTTTTTCAATTTGATGATGGAAGTCTTAATTTGGGTCTTTATAGTGGCAGAGCTATTGCTCCGACAATCATGGTTGGAGGAGGCCTGAATTTATCTAATAGGTGGGTGGGAATTCATCGGGTTGTTAGTTCAGTTGATAATAGCTATCAGTTCAGTGGCACTGCCATCGGGCTAAAAGGTGGGTTTCTGGTTAAGCCAAATCCTAAAGTGGGATTAGGAGGGGTCCTTAATTTAAGCACTAATTATGCAGGAAATTTGAAGACAACTGGTTCGTCACCATCAACGTCTCCTTTTGAGTTTGCTGGGCCATCAAATGTTGTTTTTGGGTTATCCTTCCAACCTTTTGATAGAATGATTTGTAATTTGGACGTGCAAAATTATTTTAATCCGGTTTGGTATAATGCCAGGTTAGGGATGGAGTATTCTATTTTTGATTGGATGGATCTCCGGTTTGGTGCATATAATAAGAATATAAGGATTCCTGACTTTGCCAATGACCCAAATTATCCAAGTAATTCTGATTTGCGTAGCTCTGTTATTACTGGGGGGCTTGGCTATACTAAGGACGATTTATTCATAGATTTGACAGGTGAGTATGAAACTCTAAAAGACCCGAATACCATTGTTTTTCCGGATTTTACCGCTGGATCTCAAACCAGAACACTATTGTCATCTTACAAGGAAGCCAGAATTAAAATTAATATTGGGAGTAAATTCTAGTGAAGCTGTTCTCCTATTTTATTTTGTTGTTTGTTTTGTTGTTCCTTTCAGCTTGTGGTTCTTCACAAGTGAGCAAGGCCTCTGCTCCAATCGTGGAGCAAATAGCAGTTTCTCCATCTGAGATAGCGCCAGGAGGCTTTGCGCTTGTTACCATTGAAGCGGTAGATACTGAAGGTGGTTATATGAGTTTTAGGCTGGGCACAGAGGAATCTCGCAATTATTCAGGGAACAACACCTTTATTTATCAGGCTCCACAAACAACGGGAACACATGGGATTGATGTTTATGTGGGGAATGGTCATGTGGATGCTTTAGGAGAATTAACAATCACAGTTGACAATGCCCTTGCTCCTTCAACTTTGCGATCAGGGAGAACTACTCTTCCATTAGGAAAGAGCTTTGATTTTTTTACTGGAAACATTGTTGATCAATATTATGGGGACATAGATTTCACTAAGTATTTAGGTAGGCCAACTTTAAATTTTTCTGGGAATCGAGAGGGGGCTTCCCTTTCGACTTTTGATGGAGGATTAATAAACCTTAGTTCCTCTATTGGGGGCTACAATGATTTGGATCAAATTATCGTAGCTTATTCTGGTGATTATTATCAACGGGGGACGGAAGCGTTAGGAGACCGGGAATATAGACTTGAAGTTGATTCAGTTTATTGTTTTTTATTGCGTTATTCTGATGACTTTTTTGGTAAATTTAAAATTATAAGTATTGATGACGAGAATATTGTTTTTGATTGGGTCTTTCAAGCAGTGCCAGGCGAAAGAAAATTTTATGATTATAGCTCTAACCTCGGAGCAACTGCTTCGCCGGAGGCACCACAGGGATTGAGCGCAACGGCAAACTATACAACAGTTGGTTTAACCTGGGATGCGGGCACTGAGACCGATTTAATCGGCTATTGGGTTTATCGTAGTACCACAAGTGGTTCTGGTTTTTCCAGAATTAAGTCTGTAGGATTGAGGACAAGTACTACTGATACGGGATTGAGTTCAACGACAACCTATTATTATATGATTAAGGCAATTGACTCTTCTTTTAATGAAGGTGATTTTTCTTCGGAAATAAGTGTAGTTACAGGCCAAGCTTCTAGTGAGCCTGATGTCATAATTAATGATAATGCAGAAGATGGTTTGACCAATTGGACCACAAATGGGTTCATTCTTTCTGATGCAAGAAGTGCCAGTGCTTCTCATAGTTTTTATAGCGGTAGTGGAAATTATCTTAATAATACTTTAACTTTAAATGATCTTATTGCTATTACGGGTAGTGAAAGTCTGCAATTTTATACTTATTATCAGATTGAAACTGGCTATGATTATTTATACGTTCAGGTTTCTGAAGATGGTAGAAATTGGACTACGCTTAAGAGCTTTACAGGCCTGGGTACTTCATGGACACAAACTAATCTTGCCCTAGCTGCATATGCCGATAAGAACATATATATTAGGTTTAAATATTATACGGATTCCAGCGTTTCTTATAATGGAGCATATATAGATGATATCATTGTCCAATAAATACAATTTATTTTTTACACTGGTGTTGACTTTTCTGGCATTGATCAGTTTAAATTCCTTTGCTGCTGAGCTAGGATCATTAAGCGTAACAGCTGGGCTCCAGCCGGCCGATCTTTATCTGGATAATATCTCAGTTGGATCAACCCCTCTGTATTTAGAAAAAGTTCAGGTAGGACAGCATTTAATTGTCGCAAAACGCGAGGGTAAAGAAGTCTTCAGGCGTAGTATATTAATTAAATCGGCCGAATTATCGGAAATGGTTATTACAGTTGGGGAAACAGTAGAAGAATTAGATAATATTGAGCAAGCAGACAAAAAACCCTCACATTTTCAATCCCAATTTGATTCACTTTCTGATGGATTGATTTTTGAAAAGCCTATTTCAGAATTAAAACTAACAAAAATAAAACCGGATGAGAATAAAATTGAGGAGCCAGAAATTGAGCCATCTCAAGTTGCCAATATTTCAAGTTTACTTAGAAAGCCAAGAACAGATGGTCTTTCATTAGGTTTATCTTATAGTAGCCTTAGTATTACTGGGTCAACAGCTTATTCTTACGAGTCAGTATCGGGGATGTCTGGGTTACTAAGTTATCCCTTTCGTTTATTTGATATTCAGACTTGTTTTACAATAGAGGGAATTTTTACCGGCCGAGGTTATATGTTGCCAGTAACCTTGGATTTTCTGTCATATAATCAGGTAAAAAATGAACTTGGGTTTGAGCAGTTTTTTGGTTTGGGGGTGGGAGTATATCCTAATAGCATAGAAGAAGGTGTTTTAGGGACTGGCTGGCGGTTCCTGGCTGGGGCCAGTGGTCTTGGGCGGGACAAAAATATACAAATGCTAGTGGCTGATGATTTTATCAAGATGGGAGAAAGAAGGGTTACTCGTTTGTCAGTAGTAATAGGGATAGTGATTTAATAAGTGATCCCTGGTAAGGAATTAGGAAAGAAAATTGGGGTTATAAATGAAGAAAACAGTTGTCATAATTTTGATTATTAGTATGTTTTTATTAAGTATGTTCAATGCTTTGGCCTATGCAGATATGAATACAAGTTCAATATCATCCAAAAAGCTTAGGATCCTGGCCGATGAAGAGAGAAGAACACGCCTTGCTAGCGGACTTTTACGTATAGTTTGCAGTATAGTGGCTATCTCATGGGGTATGAAAAATTTGGAGTCAATGTCAAACAAATCATATTCTACCTGGAGCTCTTTATTTTTAGATGTTTTGGGATCGCCTTTTGTTATGGTGGGAGCTTCAGTTGTAGGGTATCAAGGCTTAGAAGCCATAGTTGTTCCTTCAAAGGCAGAGAAAGATTATGTTGAAATGATGAGATTAGACGATGTTGAAAGAGAAATACATGTTACAGAATCATTGAAGCAATACAACGAAAAGACAAACAAAAAAGATGGCTCTTTGAGTGAAAGGGTAGGGTTGATTTCCAAGCCATTTGATTATGATGAGCTGCGCTTTGAGAACCAAGAGGAAATAGACAAGCGTACCCAGGACTATTTTAGAAGAAGTATTTTTCCAAAGATTGAGGATGGGACTTTGTGGAGAGAAAAATGGAGAAAGTAATAATTTCTAGGAAAATTAGAGAATGAGAAACCAAACAAAAGGAGCACGAAAATGAAAAAAAATCCCCTGTCCCACGTCCCCCGTCCACTGTTCACTCTGCTTGGGCTCCTGATCCTGCTTCTAACCACTGGTATGAATGGGGGGTGCGGGGAAGTGCGCTACGATGTTGTTTGGTACCAGTCTCCCAACTGGACTCCAGAAGGTTTAATTTACGCCATAAAAACAGTTGAGCATAAACGCGAGTATGGCGGCGGCTATCACGAGACTTTAAGCACCGATTATTATTATGTAACCATGGACACCAATGGGAACAATGAGACAGCTTTGCCGTACAACAAATACCCATATTTTTCTCCTCTTGGTACTTATGCTGCTTTTATAAGCGGGGAAACGATTTCGATTGTGAGGAGGGCGGATGATGTTGAAGTTTATAATTTTTCTATTCCGACAGACAATATAAGTTGGTTGAGTTGGGGGCCTGATGAAGACAAACTAGCATATTTAAATGCTTCTTCAAATGACTCTGGCGGAATCGTAAGTATAAATATAGACGGTTCTGGCCTAACTGAAGTTGTTTCTTCAGGAGCAGTAAAACCGTCGTGGATATACAATGATAAAATCGTTTTTCTCAATAAGGTAGAGACAACTTATTTTCTTGCTTTAGTCAATTCGGATGGGACAAGTTTAGAGGTCACTGATCTTTCAAATACAAATGTTGGGACATACCCCCAATATTATTCCGATGGTAACTTCATTCTTACGGTAGGAAACAGCACTTTTAATAAAATTCAAACAAGTACTGCATTCGTTTCTTCAGAGGTTACGCATACTTTGTCTTCCTTGAGTCCAAAGATATGGATAAATCCCAAACTTTCTCCGAACGGCCAGAAAGTGGTTGGAGGGTATTCTTTGGAGAACGGCATCTGGATTATTGATATAGATGGGAGTAATTTGACTGAATTGAAATGAGATTGCTTAAGCCTTTAATTATTATAGTGTTGTTGTTGGTTTCTTTGGTTGCGGCTGCCTACGCGACAATTGATGATAATGATATTGACTACGCTAAAAACTATTTAATAATTTTGGTTCATGGCATTGGCGACGATCACGAGTGCTTCAATAATGTAAAAAATTATCTCGAAAATAATGGTTTAGGCGGATATGTGTATAGCTATCAATTTTCCGACAAGTTTCTAAACATTGAAAAAGAAGGTTGGGAGTTTGGGGACAGGAGTTACGATAATCCAGAAGCTGTAAGTAAGAAAAGCGATGAAATTGACTATTCAAACTCTTCATCTTCGAAAAGGAAACCATGGGAAATAACTAAACGATTGGATAATGGTCAGGGTGGTACTGGTAAATGCTGGTTAGAACAAGCTAAGGAGGATTTTAAAGTCCATCTCGTAAAGACTACTACTTATGAAGCAATTAGTGATATTCCCGATTCATTGATCCCCTCCAAATACATCGTGATCGCGCATAGTATGGGCGGGTTGGCGGTTAGGTCGTATATGCTGGGTAAGGATAGCAGAGGTCAGCGGTTTTATGCCAATGATATAGAGAAGGTAATAATGATAGATACGCCGCACGCTGGAGCAGGCGCGGCTTCGTATGTGGCAAACACACAAGATTTATTTCCTTATTATTACGGAGTAAGCGCAGCTAGTTTGGCTCTTACCTTTTATTACTCTTGGCTTGGGCAAGACCAATTAGCCAAATTTTATGGAGTTATGTTTGGCTATACTTTTGTTACCTCTGGTGTTAATTCCGCTGTCCGCGCAGCTTTGAATCGTTACAAAACGCCCGCACTGATGGATATGCTGCCAGATAGCGCTTTTATTAAGGATATAAATTCCGCGAGTTTTGGCGGTATTGCGCCGCCTAAACAATATCTGATAGCTGGCAGGGGTGTTCCTGTCCCCTTGAGTGTTACGCAGGGAGGAGCTTTTGCCATGGGAGTCAACCCAATTACTTTGATGATGGCCAGTACGGCAAATCTTTTTGCTAATCCAAAACTAGATACTTTTGAGGGGAGATTTTTGGGCTCATATTTAACAATGATAACAGGGTATCCGATTTTTGAGGATGGGGATCTTATTGTTGAAAAAGAGAGCCAGTTGGGAGAAGGGGTGTCAAGCTTATCTAATGCAAAAAGATTTACCCATACACTGCGCAGCCCAAGTTTGGGTATAATCGAGAACGCGATTGCTCCAGGATTAGATTCCGTTTTTAATTTTTTGTCGCCACCTGTAAAAGCAATGGCTTATATAGCCTTGGGTTTATCTATCGCGAATGCCGTTGCTGTAGATGAAAATGCTAATTCAATAGAGTTTATTGGGGCCCATTTGACAATGAAGGATAAGACAGTGCTTGAGGATAACGCGTTGCTTTTAGACCAGACCCTCTTTGACAATCCCTTTGTCGGCAGCTCAAGGATTGGCTCGGTCAATGCTCAAGGGTTAGTCCTTCTTTCAGGAGAAGCCACCCCTGTTGAGGTAAAAGGGTATGGCTATACAAAGGCTAGTGTTGCTGCTCTGCCGATTGTTGTTGACGAGCAAGAAAAGCAAATAGAGTCAATTACAGTTACCGAGCCCCCCACCAAAATCTCTGGTGTGCTGCGGGACTTTATGCCTCAAAGAATGCAGTACTTTCAGTATTCTGAGAATTTTGCAGCTTGGAAAGATGTAACAGTAAAAGATGAATGGGGAAACTTTGAGATTGATGGGCTAAAGCTGGCAGAAGGGCAAAATGTTATCGCTTTCAGGGCTAAGAACAAAGTGGGATACACTTCCAACCAGCACCTAAAGATAATCCTGAATACTATCCCCATGGTCCCATCAGAACTTTTGCCTCTGTCGGGTACATATACTAACGACAATACACCCACTTTCACCGGTAAGTTTGGTAAAGCTGCCTATAGCGAAGACTCCCTGGAAAATATCAACTTAATTTCTGCTAAACTAATTCATTCTTTCCCTCTCCACAATAGTGGAGAGG
>JBDRMQ010000092.1:0-35250 GCA_043811955.1 bacterium
GGGGCCGCTTTCTAATAATAATGAACCATCCCTGCTTTCGCATCCCTCGTCAGACCGGCTGGGGAACTGACGAGCAAAGAAAATTGCAGTATCGGAGAGTTGACAGTTACTTATCAGAGCTAAAGATCCCGATTAAGATGCGTCCTGGAGCAGCGCCGGACGTTCATACCTGGACTTATCACCGCCCGCTAACCCGCTATTTTACAGAACTGCATAAAAATAATTTTGCAGTGGCGCAATTAGAAGAGTGGGCCTCGCATCGCACCAGCCGGCCAGGGAAAAACAGTCGTCAGGAAAACCGCGCTAGGGGCGAGATACCCATGTTTCTCGCCATGCTGGTGACTAAGCTTCCTTGAAAATTCGGTTTTACCGCTTGATTTTTCAAGGATAATAGAGTACAATAAAAACATGAAAAAGGTCAAGCGGGCGCACGATCTGCGGCAAACTAAAAAGCTTCTTTCGTTATTCCCTGTAACCGCTATTCTTGGCCCCAGGCAGTGCGGCAAAACAACCTTGGCCGCAGAATTTAACGCTGATTACGCCTTTGACTTGGAAAACCCCCGCGATCTGGCCAAATTTAAAAACCCGCAGTTACTGCTCGAGGAAATAGAAGGGACAATTATAATTGACGAAATCCAAAGAAAGCCAGACCTGTTCCCGCTTTTAAGATATCTTGTCGACACAAACAAAAAACAAAAATATATAATCTTAGGCAGCGCCTCTACCGACCTGGTCAAACACAGCTCTGAAAGTTTGGCAGGGAGAATCGGCTATTATGAGCTTGGCGGCTTTGGCCTGCCTGATATTGGGGTAAAAAATTACAAGCAGCTATGGCTAAGGGGCGGGCTGCCCCTCGCTTATTTAAATAGCGCCCCTGAAAAAAGCCTTCTCTGGAAAGAAAACTATATAACAACTTTTTTAGAAAAAGACGTGCCGCAGCTTGGAATAAATATTCCCGCTAATACTTTACGAAAGTTTTGGATGATGCTGTCCGATTACCACGGTCAAATAATTAATTATTCGGAATTGGGCAGGGCCTTTGGCGTCTCTGATACGACAGTAAAAAAATACATTGATATTTTAAGCGGGACCTTCATGGTTAGAATACTTCAGCCCTGGCACGCCAATATCAACAAGCGTCTGGTAAAAAATCCAAAAATATATTTGCGGGACAGCGGCCTTTATCATTGCTTGCTGACAATTAGCAGCTGGGACGAGCTCTCCGGCTCAAGTAAACTCGGCGCCTCCTGGGAAGGCTTTGCTCTGGAGCAGGCAATAAAAGTCTTGAAGAAGCAGGCGCAGGAAGCTTTCTTTTGGAAAACGCACGCTGGCGCAGAGTTAGATCTTTTCTGGCAGGATAAGGGGAAGAACTGGGGCGTTGAGTTTAAATATAGCGATGCTCCTGCCGCGACAAAATCAATGCATGTTTCTATTGCTGATTTAGGGCTTGATCATCTCTGGGTAATTTATCCAGGAAAAGAAAGCTATAAAATCACACCAAAAATTACCGCAACCCCCTTAGCTCATTTCATCAAAATGTTTGAGGGTTAAAAAGCCGGGGTTGTTCCGCCCCGGCTTTTTGTAACCTAGCAAAAAAACTTATCTTGGATCCATTCTTCTGCTGGGGGCGCGGCCAAATCTCATACCAAAAGATACATTAGATTTGTCAACAGAAAAGGAAACGTCTGCTGGGGGCGGGCCCAGGATACTTGCCATTTCAGAGAACAGCGCTGTGTACTCAGTATTGGAAAGCCCCTCTTTAATAATCCCCCAACTTGCCTTTGCCACATAATCACCCTTAGCCAAAGCCATTGAACTATCAAGGCCACCAAACTTTACGCGACCGCGGGAATCAGTATAAGTTGATATTATCAAAGAACCGTCACGCCCTGACGTTGTTTGGCGGTATATATCAACAACATACTTTACGTTACTATTACTAACCGCGGCACGACCATCAGGCTTTAGCACCATTATCACGATACTTGGCGCTACATTTATCGCAACTTCTGTTGCGGCCTCTTCTGTTGCGGCCTGCTCTAGACCATAGGCGCCGCCAGCTATCATCGCGAACATTATGCTCACAACAAGGAACAAAGTTATTTTTCTCATTTATTCTATCACCTCCTTGTTTCTTTAAGATAAGCTTATTCTACCCCCCCCCCCCCCATCCTTTTGCAAGCGGAAATTTGCGAAGTGACAATCGCTCAGCTATAATAACACCATGAAAATCATGATCTCTGCGGGCGAAGTCTCCGGCGATGTACACGGCTCCCACTTGGTTCGCGAACTAAAAAAACTCAATCCTAATATTTATTTCTTTGGCATGGGCTCAGAAAAACTGCTGTTATGCGGCAAACCAACCTGCCTTTTTAGCATATCACTTCTATTTTACGACGTAATATAGAAGCTGTGACGCATTATAGAAGTTGTCAAGCGCGGGATCAACAAAAAGACCGCGATTGAGATCGAGGCAGAAGACCTGATCCTGCCGGATATTCCGGAGTTAGGGATATAGCTAATCTAGAAAACTGGGGGCCGACCGCCCAACTCAACAACTCGCTGCACCAGGCCTTCGGAAAACAAGTCAAAGAACTCAGCCTTAGCTTCACAAAATTCTCCCCAGCCAACTCGGGCGCCATCTAGATCAAGAAACTCACCCCGAGTCGAACCGTAGGGGGGAAGAACAACAGTTGCTTCTGCCCAATCAGTAGCACTAGTCGGAGCGTTGCCGTCTGCTGTATCTACCCTAATATAATTTTCATTAAGAAACAAGGAAAATTCAAGCAAAGTATTCCCCGCAAAATAGGGATTAATTGAAAACCCCTCTACAAAAACTGACCAAGCATTAAACTGGCCAAAGAACGCGATATTCTGCCTGCAGCGATCCATAAAGGTTCCCCCCGGGGTAGAATAAACGAACGCCTCGTCCATAAAAGCATTTCTAGGGTCAGAGACAATCCTGTCAAAAGCACTGGCAAGCAATCCGATTTTATTGCGAATGGATCGATGACAATTCCTAAGTTCAAGGAGGTTGTCTGCCGTAAAACTCGCGCCTGCAGGAACCAGCGCAGCCCTTCTGCGCACTTCCCATTCCCCAATTGCAGCTGCCGGCAAAAGCTCATCAGAATAGTATCTATTTCTATACTTATTAGCTGTTTGATGACTTAAGACAGCTATTTCCCGTAACTCCATAACCACCCTGGCAATATCACTATCAGTAACACCATACTTTTTACCAAGCACGTTAATATCAATTTTAACAAGCGGATAGTCTGGGAGGTCAACCTTCATGCCTACGATTGGCTCTCTCCCTAGATCAAAGCTTTGCCTCGATGAAGCCCTTGGCACACCAAAGGCTCCTCCCGGGCTAACAACCTCTGTTCTTTTTATCGCGGCCGGAGCTGCAGCAACAAAAGACGCACCAACAAAGCCCAAACAAAAAACTATCACAATAACAACTGAAACAACCTTTACCTTAATCATAATTATATTTCCTCCCCTTCACTAAGATAAGAGTAATATTACCCCCCCCCCCCCCCCCATCCTTTTGCAAGCGGAAATTTGCGCTTCGCGAAAGTCTCGGCTATAATGTTGGCATGTATTCCCAACAGAAAATCAAAAAAAGTTTGTTCCAGGTAGATATGCCAGTTGATCTCTTACTTTTCAAAGAAGCTCCTTTTAACAAAAGAAAAAATGTTTGGGGGAGCGTTCAATACAAAATCTTTCAAAATGGAAAGTTAGTTTATGAAAAATGAAAATGAGTTAATGCGAGGGGAACGAAAAATCGCGCGAAAAAAACCGGGCAACAAATTTATTGATGAGGAAAGAGAATGGTTAAATCTTTCGCCTAGCCAGCGTATGCTAGAAACAACAAAGCTATGGCAATTATACCTAGCATTAGGAGGCAGCCTTGACCCAGAACCCAATCCTCAAAGTCCTTTCTACTTTCAAAAAGCACAAAGTTAAAGCGCTGTTGATCGGCGGGCAGGCTTGTATTATCTATGGCGCAGCCGAATTCAGCCGCGACTCTGACTTTGTTCTGCTGTGCGAGCAAGAAAATCTTGAGCGCCTTAATAAGGCATTGAAGGCATTAAAGGCCGAATTAATTTATGTTCCCCCGTTAGAAATAGGTTACTTGCAGAAAGGGCATGCTTGTCATTTTAGATGCAAGGCAAAGGATGTTGCAGGGCTACGCATTGATATAATGGCCAAGATGAGGGGCTGCGATCCTTTTGAGAAGTTATGGAAACGCAGGAAAAAAGTATCGGTAGAAGGCAATGGTATTATAGATATCATTGGCCTACGAGACCTAGTTAAAAGCAAAAAGACAAAACGCGACAAGGATTGGTTAATGCTTAAAAATCTAGTTGAGAATGACATTGTGTTAAATAAAGAGCACCCTGCTGAAGATCAGATAAAGTGGTGGTTACTGGAAAGCAGACATCCTGAATCTCTCGTTCGCTTAGCCACGGAATATTCAAAGATTAGCAATGAATGCTTAACTTATCGGCCACTTTTAGCTGCTGCTACTGAGAGAGAGAAACAAAAACTTGCTTCTTTGCTTCACGAAGAAGAATTAGCAGAGAGGAAAAGGGACGCCGATTATTGGTCTCCTCTAATCAAAGAATTAGAAACGCTCCGCCATCTGGCAAGCAAACGGGGACAGCAATGAAAATCATGCTCTCTGCCGGAGAGGTTTCCGGCGATGTCCACGGCTCTCATTTAGTCCGCGAGCTTAAAAAGCTTAAGCCAGAAGCATACTTCTTTGGTATGGGCTCAGAAAAACTTTTGGCTGAGGGCGTAGCCGTTAAAGTTGACATTACCAAGCGCGGCACAATTGGCATTTTTGAAGCCCTGCCTAATGTTCTCCCTGTTTTTCTCGCCTATAAAAAAATGGTTGGCCTGATGAAGTCAGAAAAACCAGATATGCTTATTCTCGTTGATTCCCAAGGGATTAACATGCCCCTAGCCAAAGCTGCAAAAAAGCTAGGGATTAAAACAGTCTACTACATCGCCCCGCAAGAGTGGCTTTGGGGAACACCCAAGGGCGTTAAGAAGGTTTCCGAAACAATTGATTTAATTATTTCCATTTTTGAGAAAGAACACGAAACCTACCAGCAAGCTGGAGGAAACTCAATCTATTTCGGTCATCCCCTACTAGACATTGTTAAAGGGGACAGCCAGTTTGCAAAAGGTGAAGGGCCCACGATTGCCCTGTGCCCAGGAAGCAGAACCCAGGAGATCAAAGGCTTACTCCCTATTCTTTTAAAAGCTGGGGAGTTGCTCAAAAAAGAACTTCCAAAGGCAGAGTTTATAATCCCCGCGGCGTCGACAGAAATGATCAAGAAAATTTTTAATTATATTGGCGAGGATTTTCGGCCTAAAGCTATCATTGGCCATACCTACGACATCCTGGCCAGCGCAGACCTCGCGCTTTGTGCCTCAGGCACAATTAATCTTGAAGCTTCAATTTTGGGAACACCAAATATCATGGTTTATAAGCTCTCTCCCCTGACCTACTTTGTCGGCAAACATATTCTAAAAATTGGCGAGAAATTAAAATATTTTAGTATGCCTAATATGTTGCTTGATGAGCGGGCTATTCCAGAACTCGTTATGGAACAAGCTGAACCAAAAATAATTGCTCAAGAAGCCCTTTCTATTATTATTGATCAAGAACGACAAGCCAAGATGAAGGCCTCTTTTGAAAAACTGCGAACAAAGCTTGGCCAGCCTGGCGTGATTGAGAAAGTAGCCAGGGAGATTTTGAAATAGCCACAAATACCGCAAATCCTACTTGACAATCCAATAATTACGCGTATAATTGAAACATGATCTCAAGATTCCTGGCCTTAAGCAAGATTAAGCGCTCTCTCTTCCTGTTTGGTCCTCGGCAGGTAGGCAAAACCTACCTAATAAAGAACACCCTAGCTCCCGACATTTTCATAAACCTCCTAAAGCAAGAAGAATACTTAAGATATGCTGGAACCCCCCAGCTGCTGCGACAGGAAGTCAAGGCAAACATGCTAGTAGTTATAGACGAAATCCAGCGTTGCCCCTCCCTGCTCAACGAGGTCCAATTAATAATTGATGACAATCCCTCTGTTCAATTTATCCTGACCGGCTCCAGCGCGCGGAAACTGCGGCGCCACGGGGTTAACTTGCTTGGTGGCAGAGCGATTGTCCTGCACCTTTTTCCGTTTACCGCTGATGAATTAGCAGATCTCTTTAACCTTGAGGAAGCATTGCTCTTTGGCGCCCTCCCCAGCATCGCGCTAGAAAAGGAAAAAGAGAGCAAGGTCCTCCTGCTGAAAAGCTATGTCGAAACCTATCTAAAAGAAGAAGTCCAACAGGAAGCCCTAACCAGGAACGTGCCGGCATTTGCCCGCTTTCTGGAACTGGCAGCTCACGAAAACGGCAACATCCTCAATTTTCAGGCACTGTCCAGGGAAGTCGGCGTTACCTCAAAGACCATAAAAGAGTATTTTCATATCCTTGAGGATACTTTGCTTGGCTTTTTCCTTAATCCCTTCACCAAGTCCGAGCGGAAAAGAGTAGTCAGCCATCCAAGATTTTATTTTTTCGACCTAGGGGTCGTTGCTGCCTTAAGGCACGAACTATCAAGCAACTTAACGGCTGGAACACCCGCCTATGGCAGGGCCTTTGAGCACTGGGTAATTTTGGAAATAAAAAGGCTAATAGATTACAAAGGACTCGACTGGAAAATAAGCTTTTTTAGGACCAGCGACGGCGCAGAAGTTGATTTGCTTTTAGAAACAGGGAAAGAGCTCTGGGCAATTGAAATAAAATCTTCCTCAGAGCCACGCGCGAGCGATCTCCGCGGATTAAAAAGCTTTTTGCGCGACCATCAGGTCGCTAAGTCCTTTTGCGTTTGCCAAACACCAAGGCCATACGCAACAGATGGCATTGAATTCATTCCATGGAAAGATTTTCTCAAGTTATTAAAACCTTAAAGTTTGCACAAGTTCTCCTCCTCTTTTTACGATAATACTTCTGTATAGATGCCCTATGGAGGTACATGGTGAGAGCACAATTAACTAAATTAACTACACATATCCCTTGGTTTTCGGCTGGGGAGCGCGTTTTCACCACCGCCAGATTTCAACTCAAAAGAAATAGCTGCGTTTGGATGGCCCTGGGATTTAAACATTCTTCTGCTTCTGTGAATGCAGCGATTCTAAGAGGTTTAAGCGGGGATTATTATTTCGCATCTATTAGCCCTGACGAGATAAATCTTACCAAGCTAGACCAAGGGACATCAACGATTGGGCGAAACAGAAACTGTAAAATTACAATCCCAGACACCCATCGTTTTAACCCTGTTGTTTCAAATCATCATCTGGAAGTTGATTTGTCTGCTGAAGGAATATCGATTAAAGAACCCAAAGAAACATCCTATGGAACAATGCTTTTTCCTAAGGAACCCCCTTGCGCCAAGGCTTTGTTTGAAGCCTTGGCCATTGAAACCGCCGATACAATCGTGCAAGGAACTCCTTTTGTTTCTCCCCCACCAGAAATAGAGTACACAACCCAGTCAAAAAAAGGGGGGGCCGAGAGAGCTTACTCTAGAGGATGTTGATACTATTTTGGGAATGAATTTAACTCGCGAGGATGGGAAAGCATCGGTTCTGATAGAAGCTATGCCCCACGAACAAAATCTGTGTCTATTTTTGCAAAAGCAAGGAGGCCTCGCAGGCAGGCTGGAGGCAGAAGAACTTGTTTTAGCAAAAGACCTCTTGAATAATTACATTAGAGGACAAAAGGTTCTGGTTGTGCCTGCTTATTCTGTAAATGCCTTTTTATTTAAGCTGTTTGGGGCAAGAGAGGTTGTTGGTGTTGACGCCGATCAAAGGACAATTTCTTGGCTAAGGGCGATTGCCAATAATTTTAATTATCGAGAAATTGGTGAGATATTTATGTCGTTTTGCCGGTATCCAAATATCTACGCAATGCTCAATGTTTTGCCTGGGATGAGCAGGGAGGCGAAGGGGAAGGAATTGTTGTCAAGAATTCAAGAGGCCGTTACAACCAACAATAATAACCTGGGTGGAGTTCGCTTTTTAAAAGGCTTTTTAGGTGAGTTGGCTGGTGTTTTCCGTGGTCGAGAAGCATTTCGCTTTATTTATGTCCCTTTTTTACTGGGCATTAAAAATGGAGTAGAGGATCGGGAATCGATTTCAAAATCATTTGAAGATATCTGGGAAGTCGCTGAGCCTGGGGCAAGGGTAATGATTGCTCCTTTTGCTGGATCTGATCGGGAAGCAATAGGTAAATATGAATCTGAAGAAAAAATAATTGATGCGCTGGAAAACATCATGCCAAAGGATAAGTTTACTTTTGTCGGGGATATTTTTATGGATGGGGTCTCGGCAGTTATTCTAGAAGTTATTAAGTAGGGGGTACAAAATGAACGCAGTTGGAAGTGCTCAAAGCTCAAAACTACATCGGACAAATTTTCCGGGACAAACAATTAATTTAAATATTTCTAAAAGGCCTCAGCGCTTTGATTTGCAGAATGGTGCAGCAAAGCTTTTCCTAACTCTAGGAAGCCAAAACATCTCAGGGGCACCCACAAACGCGGTTTTGTTCCAAGGGTCAAACAAGGATTTTTGCCTGGCAATTTTTGGCGTTGGGGTTGTTAAATTACCTGAAGGGAAAACAATTGTCGGCAGGTTCCCAGAAGAGCACCCTGCAGATAATTACATCAAACTTCCCAACACTTCCGAACACAATCTTGTTTCCGGACAACACCTAACCATTAATATTAATAAAGATGGAACGGTTACTCTTAATGAGTCCAGACAAACATCTTATGGGACAGCATGTCAAATTGTAGAAATTGAAAGCGTTCCAAACCTTCCTCAAAATGAGGCTTTGTCTGAAGCAAAGTTAAGCGCTGAAGATATTTTAATCCCAGAGTCGTGGCTCGGCCAAAAGAGTTGCGCCTTCAACCTCAACAATACAACTTATACAATATCCAATTCTCCTATGGGTCCAATAATCGGCTCTGGATTAGGGCATGAAGCGCGGAACACGCCAATTGGTGAGGAGCCCAAGCATTCATTCAAGGGAGTAACGGCACATAGAAATGGGGGCATGATAATTGTCCGACCCACAATTACAAATGAGCCTCCCTCTCCTGCGCCAATAAGAAGCATCCCTCAACCCCCAATTGCCAAAGCAGCACCAACGCCCCCTCTTTCAATTGAATCCCTGCGCGCCACGCCAAATCCTTTTGACCTTGAAAAAGCCAGAGGGCTTATTCCTATAATCAAGAGATTCCTTAATAGGGAATCCGGCATGTATTATTTGTTGACTGGAAAGGCAACAGCTAACATTAGCAATGAGGCCGCGATGCAATGGTTAAGCTCCTCGGGAGGGAAAAACTGGCTAAGTGCAATGAAGGAGTTTTGCCCAGTCTCAGTGTCCGTTCATAGAATAATTTATTTACAAAATTGGTGGAGATTCTCAACTCGGCCGATCAAGGAAAGCAAAGAAGACCAAATCCAGCAAGATTGCAAAATCTATCTGACACCCCAAGACGAGAACGTTGTCAGTACCTTTCTAGCCCTAAAAAATCTGTTGGAGGCCTCTCCTGAGCTTAATAAAGCTGGTTTTGAAATCAAAATGCTCAATCTCGACGAGAGATTAAGCGAGGTCAAGCTTTCGATGAATCAAAACGATAGAATTGTTATTTATGCGTCAAAAGAACATATAAACCTGGCCCTGCCAATAGTGCAAAGATACCTTGAAGAACACAGGGGAATTCTTAAAAGGGAAGGAGTTCCTTTTGCTCAACCAATGGTTGGCCGAAACGGAGAAATCTTCTCGGGAGCCTGTGTAACAGAGCAGCCAAGTAATAAACATTCATTTTTTTCCACGCAGGCCGAAATCATCGAAAAATGTGTGCAACAAATTTCTTCTAACGTCGACAGGTCGGTGCAGGATAGCCCCCTGACTGCTACGCAAAAGTTGCAACGTGTTTTGTCGCAACAAGACGGGGAAAAGTTTGTGGCACAAGCATTAGTTCATTTGTATCCTAATGTAGCCAGCTCCTTTGGCATTCAGTCCGACAATATTTCATTCCAAAGCTAGACTTGGCGCCGAAAGATTTTCTCTTCCGCGCTTCAAACAAAAATGAAGGCCTCTTTTGGAAAACTGCGCACGCAGCTTGGCCAGCCTGGCGTGATTGAGAAAGTAGCCAGAGAGATTTTGAAATAGCCACAAATACCGCAAATCCTATTATGCAAATCCTATTATTTATAAAAATTTCATTTTATGTTATACTTAAATTTATGCCCGTCCCATTCTTCGATATAACTCGTCAAAATAAACCGCTGGAAAAAGAGCTTAAAGAAGCTGTCTCGCAAGTCATTGAATCTGGGCACTACATACTTGGTGAGCAAGTTACAGAATTTGAAAAAGAATTTGCTCAATATTGCGGCACAAAGTTTGCCGTCGGCGTTGCTTCAGGAACCGACTCCTTGCACCTAGCGCTGCTCGCGGCCGGAGTTGGCCCTGGGGACGAAGTAATAACCTCCCCCTTCACCTTTATGGCCACTGCTGAGGTCATTGCTTATTGTGGCGCCACCCCTGTATTTGTTGATATTGACAAACAAACTTTCAACCTGAGCCCAGCTGAAATAGAAAAGAAAATCACCAAAAAAACAAAGGCCCTGCTTCCTGTTCATCTCTATGGCTTGGCCTGTGAGATGGAACCAATAATGTCTCTGGCTAAAAAGCACAATTTAGCGGTCATCGAAGATTGCGCCCAAGCAGCCGGAGCAGAATATAAAGGGGGGAAAGTCGGCTCATTCGGCCTTGGCGCCTTCTCCTTTTTCCCTACCAAAAACTTGGGCTGCTTTGGCGATGGCGGAGCCATAACAACCAACAGCGAAGAGATATCAACACAACTCAGGGTCTTGCGTAATCATGGAACAACAAAGACCTACCACCACGATCTAATCGGCTACAATAGCCGCCTGGATGCCATTCAAGCAGCTATTTTGCGCATCAAGCTAAAACACTTTGATTCATATCTTGAAAAACGCCGCCAGAACGCCAAGCTTTACGAGAAGTTTTTGTCTGACCTCCCAGAGGTTCAACTCCCTCATACCCCACCCCACACAGCTCACACCTACAATCAATATACAATTAAGGCTAAGAACAGGGACAACCTTGTCAAACACCTTCGAGAAAAGGTAGGCGCAGCAATGGTTTACTACCCCCTAGCCCTGCACCTACAGAAAGCTTTTGCAAATCTCGGAGGAAAACCAGGGGACCTGCCAGCAACAGAAAAAGTTCAAGCCGAGGTTATCTCTTTGCCTATTTTTCCAGAGCTCACCCCACAAGAAATAGAAGAAGTCGCCACAACCATCGGCGCCTTTTATAAACAATGAAAAAAAATCGTGGCTTAAAAGTCGGCGTTATCGGAGTAGGGGTAATGGGCAAGCATCACGCCAGAATCTCCTCAACACTATCCGGGGTCAACCTGTATGGAGTAGCTGATATTAACCTAGAAGCTGCTCAGCAAGTAGCAACCCTTTATGGGGCAAAAGCTTTTGAGAATTACGAAGAGCTACTTCCTGAGGTTGATGTCGTAATAATTACCACTCCGACACAAACTCACTACGAAGTGGCCAGTGCCTGCATAAACGCGGGGAAACATTTGCTGGCGGAAAAACCTTTGGCCAAGGTCTCGGAAGATGCTGAAAAACTCGTCTCCCTAGCCAAGGAAAAAGGCGTAATTATGACGGTCGGCTATATTGAGCGCTTTAACCCAGCCTTTCAAGAGCTGCAAAAACTGATCAGAAAAGAGAAGATTATCGGCATTGCCATTCAACGACTCAGCCCCTTCCCTGCCAGAATCAACGATGCAAACGTTATCCAGGATATGATGATCCACGACCTTGACCTTTTAATGAATCTCCTCCCGATGGAAGAGATTGAAAGCATCAAAGCTGAAGGCAAAAAGATAAAAACTAAAGTTTTAGATAAAGTTTCTGCAAAAATCTTCTTTGCCTCTGGAATTATCGCGACAGTTGAGGCTGATCGTTGCTCAGAGGCTAAAACCAGAAAGATTGTCGTGACCACAGGAAAAGATATTGTTGAGGCTGACCTATTAAACAAACAGGTTTATGTTAGAGACCTGCGGCACCCCCAACCAAGCGTTCACCACACAAAACAACAAGATCAGCTCACCGCTGAGTTAACAGATTTTTTCAAAGCAATCAAAAAAGGTTTACCAACCAAGGTTCACCCCAATGATGGCTATACAATTCTAAAACTTGCTGAGGAGGTTGAACAAGCATGCTCTTAACAATAGTTTCTTTTCTTTTTGTCTTTACCATAATCGCGGTCGTTCATGAATTCGGGCATTTATATTTTTCAAAAAGAGCAGGCATCAGGGTTCATGAGTTTGGGCTTGGCTTTGGCCCAACTTTGTGGCAAACCACAAAGAACGGGACCCTTTACAAGATAAACCTCTTGCCAATTCTGGGATACGTTAAGATCGCTGGGATCGACACCGAGGATCCAGCAGAAAAAGATACCCCTGAGGACGAAAAATATCAAAACAAACCTGTACTGCAAAAATTCTTATCCATTGTTGCTGGAGCTGCCATGAATATTGTGCTTGGCTTTATAATTTTTTCGCTCGTCTTTATGATCAATGGAATACCCTCGGGCATCTCAAACGAGTTGGCAACGATTGCCCCAGGCTCAGAAGCTGAGAATATTGGGCTACAGGTCGGAGACAAACTACTTGCCATTGATGGGGTTAAGTACAAAAGCTCAGAGGACGCGGTTAAAAAGATCCACGAAAGTGCTGAGACAAAACTAACGCTGACTATTGAGCGCGATAAAAAAGAGATAAAGATTAAGGCGACCCCCAAGCTGCACAAACGGATGAAGGTCGGCTTGATTGGTTTCTCTCTCAAAGCTCTCTACGAAAAAGTTAATCCTTTTAAGGCTATCTATTACGGCGCAAAAGAAACGCTTGGCCTAATGTTGACGATTTTGGCCCTGCTCGGCCGGCTTCTCGTCGGCAAAATTGCCATGGGCGACTTGGCCGGACCTGTCGGCATTGCCCAGATTACTGGCCAGTATGCTCAGGGCGGGGCGTTATCTCTGCTGAGCTTTATCGGCTTCTTTAGCGTTAATGTTGCGGTTATTAATCTCTTGCCAATCCCAGCCCTTGATGGCGGAAGATTGGTTTTTGTAATTATCGAGGCTATTCGCAGAAAACCTGTCCCCATTGAAACAGAAAACAAAATTCACGGCATCGCCATGTATGCCCTGCTAGCCTTGCTGGCAGTTTTGACGGTTAATGATTTATTAAGGATTTCTCTCAAATAACCCAACTTCTTCCCTAGCTACCGGACAATAAAGGTGGCCATATGGCCAAGGAAATTGGCCATTGACAAACTGCGGCAAAGGCAGTAATATACGCTCAACATGCTTGAAAACCTTTTGGGGAACAAAACAAAAGAAAGGATTCTTTTTGGCATATTGGTCCGCAATAAAATTTATGCGAGAGGCCTTTCTTCTGTTTTCAAAGCCAACCATTACCCTTTCCAAAAACAATTAGTCTCCTTGGAAAAGAGCGGCATTCTAATAAGCCAAAAGAAGGGGAAAACCCTGGAATATAGCTTTAACCCCCGCTATCCATTTTTAAAAGAGCTCAAAGCGTTGCTATCAAAAGCACTAGAGTTTATTCCTGAAAATGAAAAGCAGACTTATTACACCCCCAGGCTCCGACCCCGCAGATCCGGAAAACCTTTGTGAAAAAGTCGCTCAAAAATATTTCTATAAAAGATCTAGCCGGGCTTGTTTCTTCCCACCTTGAGAAAGCTAACCTTTCGGCCGTATTAACCGGTGGGGCTTGTGTCACAATTTATTCAAAAAATAAATATCAATCTCTTGATCTTGATTTTGTAACTTATGCAGCAGAAGATCGGCCAAAAGAAATTACTGCTGCAATGAAAGAGCTAGGCTTCAAAAGGGCTGACGAAGGTTTTTTTGAGCGCCAGGACTGTAAATATATTGTTGAATTCCTTCCTCCTCCGCTAGCAATTGGCAGCGAGCCTGTACACGAGATAAACGAGATGAAAACAAGAAGAGGCAGATTAAAACTTTTATGCCCAACCGATTGCGTCAAAGATCGTCTGGCCGCATATTATCATTGGAATGATCCGCAATCACTAGAACAAGCGATTATGGTTGCAAAAAAACAAAAAATAAACCTTAAGGAAATTAGACGGTGGTCAAAAGTGGAGGGGCACGAGGAAAAACTTACCAACTTCCTTAAGAAACTAGGATAAAGCTTGGGTCTTCGCAGCCTTCAACGTACTTTTCAGCAGCATAATAATCGTCATCGGCCCAACGCCACCAGGGACAGGAGTTATGTAAGAAGCCCGCTCTTTGGCCGCCTCAAAGTCAACATCCCCGATCAACTTCCCTTCTACACGATTAACCCCTACGTCTATCACGATTGCCCCTTCTTTAACCCAATCGCCCTGAACAATCTTTGACTTGCCAACTGAAGCAACTAGAATGTCTGCCCTGCGGCAAACTTCGCCCAAATCCCTGGTCCTGGAGTGGCAAATTGTGACGGTGCAATGTCGCGATAATAATAACAGCGACATTGGCTTACCCACAATGTTACTGCGGCCAACCACAACCGCCTCCTTCCCCCTAAACTCCACCCCTGTGGATAACAATAATTCCATAATCCCGCTCGGGGTACAAGGCACAAACGGCGGCTCCTCTCCCCGCAAGAGCTTGCCCATGTTCATTGGATGGAGACCGTCAACATCTTTGGCTGGATCTATCTCATTTAAAACCGCAATCGCGTCCAAGCCTTTGGGCAAGGGTAGCTGGACCAGGAGGCCGTGAACCGAGGGGTCGGCGTTCAAATTTTTCACGACGGTAATAAGTTCTTTTTGCCCAATTGACGCGGGTTTACGAATGGTCTCAGAAATAATCCCAACCGCCCGGCAGCCCCTTTCTTTGTGTCCAACATAGACCTGGGAGGCAGGGTCGTCGCCCACCAAAACAACAGAAAGCTTGGGCGCAAGACCCTTTTCAGCCTTAAGCGCTTTAATCTCCTCAATCAATCCTTCACGAATTTTTAACGCTATTGCCTTACCGTCAATTATCTTTCCCATTAGTTATCCACATCCTTATCCACAGGCCAGCTTATAGATCGGCAGCCTACTTGCCTATGCAAAATTGATCAAAAATCGTGTTAATAATTTCATCAGAAACGATCTCCCCTGTCACCTCGCCCAAGGCCACAATCGATTCCTTAAGATCAACCGCAATAAACTCGGGAGAGAGCTTTTTTGAAACTGTCTCAGCTGATTTAACAAGTGATCCTTGCGCCCGGGATAAACATTCTTTATGGCGCGAATTGATTATAACAGAAGAGCTGCTTTCCTGTCCAAGATTTTTTTGGACCTCATTAAAAATGCCAAGCGAAAGCTCGTGAACCCCCGCCCCTGTTAAAGCGGAAACATCAAAAAAAATCTTCCCCAACCCCTTGTCATTCAAGCGTTTCGGAAGATCTGACTTGTTTAAAACAACGACCCCCGGCTTCCCTCTTGCTTTATCCAAAACCATTTTGTCTAACGCGTCAATTTCTTGGGAGCGGTCTAGAACAATTAAAACAAAATCAGCTGCAGCCAGCTCTTTTTCTGTTCGCTCAATCCCAGAGCCCTCTAGCCGATCTTTTGTCTGCCTCAGCCCAGCCGTATCAATAATCCGTAGCGGTAGACCATTAATATTAATCAACTCTTCAATCGCATCTCGAGTGGTCCCAGGAACATCTGTAACAATAGCCCTCTCTTCTTTTAAAAAAGCGTTGAGCAGGCTTGACTTACCAACATTTGGCTTCCCAATTATAGCAGTGGATAACCCTTCTCGATAAATTTTGCCTGATGAAGCAGAGGCCAAAAGCTGGGAAACCTCTGAGATAATCGCGTTTATTCCCAGCTGAAAGCGGCTGTAATCAAGCGGGGGAAGATCATCGGAAAAATCAAGGGCCCCCTCAAGCTCTGCCTGAAGATTAACCAAGCGCAGCCTAAGATTGTTAACTGTTTTTGAGAGCCTTCCCTCAAGCTGCTGCAAAGCAAAGCCTGCCCCTTTAGCTGTCGGCGCCTGAATAAGGGCCAGCACTGCCTCAGACTGAGAGAGATCGAGCTTCTTGTTGAGAAAAGCACGTTTTGTAAACTCCCCGCGCTGGGCTAGCCGAGCCCCCTGAGCAAGGACTAACGCAAGAACCTGCTGCAGCACAGCCTGCCCCCCATGACAATAAATTTCAGCAACATCTTCACCAGTAAATGATTTTGGGGATTGCATATAACAAGCCATTGCCTCGTCAATGTGTTTCCCATTGTCGGGGTCAACAAGCAAGCCGTGAAGCATTTGATGAGATTTGATTTCTTGCTCGCAGGAAGGCTTATAGATTTTTTCGAGAAGGGGCTTTGCGCCATCACCGCTAATCCTGACAATCCCTACCCCGCCAATACCAATTGGGGTAGCAATTGCAGTTATTGTATCATCGGCAAATTGTTTCATGTGAAACAATCTCCCCTATTTGGGGGCAACAATCAACCGACGTTCTCGCCCCTCACCCTTACTATAAGATGTCACCTCAGGATTATCCTTTAAGTACATATGAACAATTCTGCGATCCGCAGGGGTCATTGGAGGAAGAACTTTTTCCTGGCCAGTCTGCTGAACCTCGTCAGCAACGTCTTTGGCCAAGCGCTCAAGAGAGTTGTTTCTCTTGTCTTTGTACCCATCAGCATCAATGTTCACCCTAACCCGATCGTCGTGCAATCGGCTTACGATTGAACCAACCAAAATTTCAAGAGAGCGCAATGTTGCCCCATCTTTGCCAATTATTCGCCCCATATCCTCGCCCTTAATGTCAAGCTTAATATATTCCCCATCAATAGAGGCCTCAACCATAGAGACAAAGGTCATCTTGTCTAAAATATCTTGTAAAGTATCCTTTGCGTCGTCTTGCTTACTCCCCTTTAACACAACCTCAACCTCAGCCTCTTCTCCGCCAATCATCCCCAGCATGCCAGCCTTTCCCTTAGACAAAACAACAACCTTGGCCTGCTCCCTCTCTCCCCCCAACACTTTTAAAGCTGCCTCAACCGCATCGTCAACATTTTTCCCTTTCATTACTATCCGTTTCATATGAAACCCCCTTGAATTAAGCCTTACGCATTATATAATACTGTTGCATAGCAGCAACAGCATTTGACACAAGCCAATAAAGCTGGACCCCGGCTGGGAAATTCCAGCAAATAAAAACAAGAAAAACAGGCATAATCATGGCCATCGTCTTAGCTTGGTCTCCAGACCCAGCCGCAGGCATTGACTTCTGCATAAAAAAAGTAGTTATGCCGACCAAGAAAGCAAGCAAGGAAATAGGGCCAAACGGGGTCTCGACCCGATCAGGTTTTGCCAACGTGTTTGTTTCATCCCAAGCAGCAACAATTGCCCCTACATCATCTTCGGACAAACCCTTAACAACCTTTGCTAAACCCTCGCTAGCTTTCTTCAAATCATCAATATTCTTCACATTAATCCCCCATAAAACATCCTTAAGCATCTTATCCCCTACCTCATGGGTTAGATTCCAGACAAACCGCTCTTTCCTCGCTGAAGAAGATTGCTCATCCAAAATAATTAATTTAGCCGCCTCTAATTTCTTAATTAATTGCTCAGAGCCAAACGCACTGCCATTCACTCTTCCGTTAATCCACAGAAACCTTGTATTACTCAAGGGATCAGAGGTAATTCCCAAAAAGGCTGTGCTTTGAAAAGCCCAAAAAAGAGCCAAAAAAAACGGGATCTTTAAAAGCATTGGCAAACACCCGCCTAGAGGATTTATCCCCTCAGATTTATAAAGGCCCATCGTCTCCTTTTGCAATTCTTTTGGATCATCCTTATATTTTTCCTGCAATGCCTTTAACTTTGGCTGCATCTTCTGCATGGCTCCCATTGATTTTATAGAAGCTAAAGTTAAAGGATAAAGAGCCAAATTAACAGCAATGGTCAACCAAATAATCCCCCATCCATAACCACCAAAAAAAGAAAAAAATCTTAACGCATCAATCATCATGTCGGATAATATTTTCATTACAAACCTCCACAAATTGTTTCACCCGCCTACCGGCAGGCGGGCATGAGACAAGACAATGTCGCACTCAAACAAATTACAGCAACAAAAACTCAGTCTTTTTATTAAAAAAACAACAAAAAAGCCAGTGTCGAATAATTATTATGGGACAGGGTCAAGCCCGCCAATAAAAAACTGATTGCACTTAATTATGCGTTTTAAGGCTAAAAATCCGCCATACGTAAGTCCATGCTTTTCGATCGCCTCTTCTGTGTAATGAGAACAAGACGGGAAATACCTGCAAGCTGGCGCTCCAAACTTTAATTTTCTATATAAAAAGAATAACAATCTAATTATGCGACGCATCTCTAGATAACACCTATTTTCCTCAAGCAGCTATCAAGTGCTACTTGAGCTTTGTTCGAATCTTTACCAATCATTTGTGTCGACGGAAAAACAGCAACGTCAAGGTTGTTTTTAATCTTGGGCAAAACAGTGGCAAAGGCTGCGCCAACAATTCGCCTAAGCCTATTTCTAACATTGGCTTTGCCAAGTTTTTTAGACGTAACAACAACCAGCCGCGAGATCTCTCTGTGATTGTCTTTGGCGACGAGATAGAGTAGGGGGTGTCTCTGTTGATACTGTTTCTGTTTTAAAGTTTGTCTAATCTCAGACTCGCGAGAAAGCCGTGCTCTTTTAGGGAGCAAGGCGCGCTCTGCCCTTTTTCCGCCGATTCTTTAAAACTCGCCTGCCGCCCTTGGTCTTTGTTTTGGCGCGAAAGCCGTGCGTTTTCTTCCGTCTCCTCTTATGAGGCTGAAAAGTTCTTTTTACCATGATCATAATTATATTTTATTTATAATATTGTGTCAAGCAATTGTTTAGTAAGTATTCAGAGTTCTGGAAACAGAACAGACACATTATTTAGTCCTTGCATATAACAACCGACATTGCTATAATTTCTCCACATCGTAGCTCGCCTGCCCATCAGCAAGGCAGCTTGTTGCTTGTAAATTCGGCGCTTGTGGATATCATGTTGATAAAGATGTTAATAATTATTCGTAAGCCATGATTTTTAGCTTGGCACAAGGGTTTTATTAAATACAGAAAAAGTTATTAACAGCCTGTGGATAAATTAAAATGAATGATCAAGAAGAGCTATCCCAACTTTGGGATAGCGTAATACCAAACCTTGAAAAGAGTTTAAATAAACCAATTTATGAAACTTTGTTGTCATCAACAAAGCCCCATCAAATTGAGGGGGGGGTGCTGCAAATCGCAGTGCCAAGCCAAGTGGTGAAAGATTGGCTATCAAAGCATTGCGTAACCTTATTAGAGCTGGAAGTTCGCCAAGCTAATCCAAATGTTTCTTCTGTAAATTTTTTTGTTGGGCAAGCAGATCTTTTTACCACGCCCATCCTTGAGCAAACAGCTTATCGGGTCGAGGGGCCAAGCAAGCCAGCGGTTGCTTTTTTAAATCCTCGTTATACTTTTGATCACTTTGTAGTAGGGCATGGCAACCGCTTTGCCCATGCGGCCTCTCTGGCCGTAGCAGAGGCGCCAGCCAAGGCCTACAATCCATTATTTTTATATGGTGGGGTAGGGCTGGGTAAAACACATTTAATGCAAGCCATCGGCCACCATGTTGCTTCTTTAAACGCTCAGGCCAAGATCTTATACATTTCCTCAGAAACATTTACTAATGAAATGATCAATTCAATTAGGGACGATAAGACAGGCCAGTTTAGAAATAAATATCGCAACATTGATGTTTTATTGGTTGATGATATTCAATTTTTAGCTGGTAAAGAGCGGACCCAAGAAGAGTTTTTCCATACATTCAATGCTTTATACGAAGCAGAAAAACAAATTGTTGTTAGCTCGGATCGTCCGCCAAAAGAGATACCAACGCTTGAGGAGCGGCTCAGATCACGCTTTGAATGGGGCTTAACCGCCGACATCCAGGCACCTGACTTTGAAACAAGAATTGCTATTCTAAGAAAAAAAGCAGAGCAAAGCAATATCGCTATTTCCAATGAGATCCTGACCTACATTGCTAGCCAGGTTGCCTCAAATATCCGAGAACTTGAGGGGGCTTTGATCCGGGTGGTAGCCTTTGCCTCTCTCAACAATGCTGAAATAAACTCTGATTTAGTTGATAATGTTCTTCGGGACATTATCAAAACAAAAAACAAAACCAATAATAGTCTTTCTATTGATTTAATTAAGAAAGTAACAGCGCAGCATTACGGCATTCGGCTTGATGATCTATCAGCCAAAATCAGGACAAAGGAGATTGCCTTAACTAGACAAGTGGCTATGTATTTAAGCCGAGAGTTAACTCGTTCCTCGCTGCCTAAAATCGGGAGTGAGTTTGGCGGCCGGGACCACACCACCGTGATGCATGCTTGTGAAAAAATAAAAGTTGGTTTGAAAAACGATCAGTCAATCATTGAAGCGATAAAAAAGATTTCGGGAAAATTAAAAAGTTATTCGCCCTAGCTTGTGAATATCTGTTAATAACTATGTGGACATAATAGTTATTAACATTTTATTAAAGTTGGTTGTGGAAAAAAAAATAGTCTTTTTGTGTTAGGAGCTATAAATTCTTTGCTTGTCCACATTTACACAGGGACTACTATTACTAACTTTTATATATTATAATAATAAGGCAGAAAAAATCAGTGGATAAACAGGAGGACTAAAACAGAATGGAGTTTACAATAAATAAGAGAGATCTCCAAAATGGTGTTTCCGCGGTCGAAAAAATTGTTACTACCAGAAGTACGCTCCCGATTATTGGTTATCTTCTTTTTGATGTAAAAAAGAAAGGGGTTAAGATTTCGGCTAATAATCTTGAGATGGGAATTGAGTTTGGCATTGCCTCTAATGTAACCAAGGAGGGAACTGTTTTGGTCCCAGCAAAAACCTTGAGTGGGATTGTCTCTAAATTGCCTGATGCAGATGTCTCCTTTAAATTGAACGAGAAGGGGACTATCAAAATTTCTTTTAATCAATCTAATTTTAATGTCCACACCCTGCCGCCTGACGAATTTCCTGCTTTAGCTAAAGTAAAAGATGGTAAATCATTCCTAATTAATTCAGTCATTTTTTCTTCCATGATTAAACAGACTATTTTTTCTGTTTCCAGCAGTGAGGATAAACATGTTTTATCAGGTGTTTTACTTGAATTTGGCAAAAGTTCTCGCTCTGGTGATAGTTCTAATTTTCGGATGGTCTCAACTGATGGCTATCGCTTAGCTAAGAGGGGAGAGAGCTTGGACTTGAAAGCCGATGTTAAAGGGGCTGTTATTGTTCCAGCCAAGGCACTACAAGAAATTGCTAGGATCATTGATTTAGAAAAAGGCGAAGGCCCGATTGAAATTACCTTTGCTAATGACCAAATCTCTTTTAAGTATAATGAGGTTTATTTAGTTTCTCGAGTAATCCAGGGACAATTTCCTGACTATCGTCAAGTCCTGCCCAAAAAGAGCGCGACGAAAATAGAGATAAATAGGAAGCTATTATTAGCTTCATCTGAACGGGCAGCTGTAATTGCGGCAGGTTCAGCCAACATTGTGCGCTTTGATGTTAGGGATGATAAGCTGCGTTTATTTGCCAGCACCCCTGATGTTGGGACGGTTGATGAAGTTTTAGACGCGAAAATAACTGGGCAAGGGACGGCTCAAATCGCGTTTAATATTCGTTTAATAACAGATGTTTTAAAAGTTCTTGAAGGGGAAAATATAATTATTGAATTAAGCGAAGCCCTGGGGCCTGGCCTTATTCAGGGTGAGGGTGAGGCTAATTATTTTTATATAGTTATGCCGATTAAAACCCAAGAGACCTCTTAATGGCAGAGAAGTTGGCTGATGTTTTAGGCGGGATGGATTTTGGGGTGGGGGGAGCGATCAAGATTTGCGGCTTGCTCGCGCTTTGGCCTGACGTAGTTGATGAAAAAGTTTGCCGAAATACCGAGGCGGTTAAGATTAATAACAAGGTATTATATGTTTCAACTACTTCGCCAGCTTGGGCCCAGGAATTAACTTTTTTAAAGATAGCAATTATTAAAAAGTTTAATGATTTAGCAGGAAAAGAAGTTATTGTTGATATAAAATTCTCACCAAGGTTAGTTTAAGGAGGGAAAAATAAGTTGATGGCAAAAGAAAAAAACCAAACTTTGTACGATGCTTCTAAAATTAAAATCCTGGGCGGGATCGAGGCTGTCCGCAAACGCCCTGCCATGTATATTGGCTCAACAGGTAAATCTGGGCTTCACCACTTAATTTATGAAGTTGTTGACAATAGCATTGACGAAGCCTTGGCCGGCCATTGCTCCGCAGTAGAAGTTCTTGTTACCAAAGACAATTATGTTACGGTTATTGATGATGGCCGCGGCATCCCTTTTGATAAACACCCGCAGACAAAGCGCCCAGCCGTTGAAGTTGTTTTAACAACCCTCCATGCCGGTGGAAAATTTGGCGACTCTGTTTATAAAGTTTCCGGGGGGCTTCACGGAGTAGGCGTTTCCTGTGTTAATGCATTATCAGAGTGGATGGAAGCTGAGATAACCAGGGAGGGGGAGACCTATACCCAACACTATGATCGTGGCGTGCCCAAAAAAGAAAAAATTGTTAAAGCTGCCAGCAAGTCCAAGACCGGGACAACGATAACCTTTAAGCCGGACCCGGAAATTTTTACTGAAACTGTTTTTGAACGCAAGGTCATCGCCCACCGTTTACGGGAGCTGGCCTACCTTAATAAAGGGGTTAAAATTGTTTTTACTGATGAGCGGGAAAAAGATAAAGAAAAACGCACGGAAACTTTTCAGTTTGAGGGCGGGGTGGTCGAATATGTTGAGCATTTAAATGAAAAAAAGGAACGACTTTACAGGCCTCCAGTTCATTTTACCGGGGAAAAAGATAGCGTAGAGGTTGAAGTAGCGCTGCAGCATTGCATTGATTATTACGACGAGAATATTTATTCCTTTGTTAATTGTATTAAGACTAAAGAGGGCGGGACGCACGAAGTTGGTTTTAAATCCGCGCTAACCAAATCAATTAATAACTATGCGCGCAAGAATAATATAGCTAAAGAGAACGAATCCCTCTCTGGCGATGACGTGCGCGAAGGCTTAACCGCGGTTCTTAGCATTCGTGTCCCTGATCCACAGTTTGAGGGCCAAACAAAAACCAAACTTGGCAATGGTGAGGTTAAGGGGATTGTTGATTCAATTGTTACTGATAATATCAATGTTTACCTTGATAAAAACCCTGCGGCTGCTAAGGCGATAATTGAACGGGCTTTGATGGCTTATCGTGTGCGGGCAGCTGCCAGAAAGGCCCAAGAGCTGGAACGGAAAAAATCAGCCTTGGATACAGCACTTTTGCCAGGCAAACTTGCCGATTGTTCTGAAAGCAACGCGGAAAAGTGCGAGTTGTTCCTTGTGGAAGGGGACAGTGCCGGCGGCTCGGCAAAACAAGGTCGGGACCGACGTTTTCAGGCGATCCTGCCGCTTCGCGGTAAGATTTTAAATGTTGAGAAAGCCAGGATTGATAAAATTTTAACTTCCAACGAAATCCGTACCATGATCACCGCGATTGGCCCTGGGGTAATTTCTGGCCTGGGCGGGGAGTCTGACAAAGAAGAAATCAGTGACGAAGAATTTTTCAAGAAGTTAAATTATTATAAAGTCGTTATTATGACTGACGCGGATGTTGACGGCGCGCACATTCGAACTTTGCTTTTAACTTTCTTTTTCCGCTATGCCAGAAAAATGATCGAAGGCGGCCATTTGTATATAGCCCAGCCGCCGCTGTATTTGGTCAAAAAAGGAAAAACAGCTGAGTATGTCTACAGCGACAAAGAGCTAGAAAAGGTCTTGAAAAAGATTGGTCGGGACGGGGCGCATTTGCAAAGATATAAAGGTCTAGGTGAGATGAACCCTGACCAGCTTTGGGAAACTACCATGAATCCTGAATCCCGCACTTTATTGCAAGTCACACTTGATGATGCTGAATCAGCGGATGATATTTTTAAGGTCTTGATGGGGTCTGAAGTTGAACCGCGCCGGCAGTTTATCCAAGATAATGCTAAGTATGTGAAACGGCTGGATGTTTAGCCGCAAAGATATGTAAAATGGACTTGACAACTCCAAAAATCCATGTAAAATGGAGGCATGTACTCCAGATTACTTAGGCCGCCGATAGACAAAAGCTTCTTTTTATTTGGCCCTCGTGGCACTGGAAAAACAACTTGGGTTAAAACAACTTTTCCAAAAGGCCTTTATTTAGACCTGCTTGAGGCCGAGCTGTTTAATGATCTTTTAGCAAACCCACAAAAGCTAGAATCTATTATCCCACAAGGCTTTAATGACTGGATAATTATTGATGAGGTGCAAAGGGTCCCAGCTTTGCTGAACGAAGTTCATAGATTAATTGAAAAGGAAAAGCATAAGTTTGTTTTGACGGGTTCGAGTGCTCGAAAACTCCGCCGGGGAGGAGAAAATTTATTGGCAGGGCGAGCCTTGACATATGCTATGCATCCCTTAGCGGCGATAGAACTTAAAAATGATTTTGACTTAGATCATTCGCTTATGTATGGACAGCTTCCTAGCGCATACGCCGAGTCAGACCCCAAAGCGTATTTAGAAAGCTATGTTAAAACATATCTGGAAGAAGAAATTCAGCAAGAAGGCTTAACTAGAAATCTAGGGGCTTTTTCAAGGTTTTTGGAGGCGGCTAGCTTTTCTCAAGGCGCAGTTTTAAGCATTTCCTCTGTGGCTAGGGATTGCGCCGTGGAGAGAAAGGTTGTAGAGAATTATTTTAAAATTTTGGAAGATTTATTAATTGCTTGCCGCCTACCAGCTTTTACCAAGAAAGCCAAAAGAAGAATTGTTAGTCATCCAAAATTTTATTTTTTTGATGTTGGAGTTTTTCGAACTATCCGGCCATTGGGACCACTTGATAATCCAGAGGCGGTTGCAGGGCAGGCCTTTGAAAGCTTGGTTTTGCAGGAATTGCAAGCGATCAATGATATTTATAAATTAGGCTATGAAATTTATTATTGGCGGACAGCAAACAACGCGGAAGTTGATTTTATCCTTTATGGGGAAAAAGGGCTCTTGGCGATTGAGGTAAAGCGCTCGGCGAAAGTATCTGGCTCAATGCTAAGCGGCTTGAAAGCTTTTAAGCGAGACTATCCTATGGCGCGATCAGTTCTGGTCTATGGAGGGAAACGAGAATTGCAAGAAGGGGACATTCGTGTTATCCCTGCCGAGAAATTTTTTCAAGAGTTGCCGTCAATCCTTTCTAAATAACCACGTCGGCAGTTTATCCAAGATAATGCTAAGTATGTGAAACGGCTGGATGTGTGACCAATTAGTTTAATTTTTTCCCGGCGAAAGCCAGGCAGTCGTCTTGATTAGGGAAGGTGAGGATGTCTATTATTTGTGCTTCAAACGGGAGCACCTTAAAGAGCCTTCCTGCCTCGTCCATAATATTTAATGGGATTTCCAGATCAAGCGTGTCAGGACCGTTTTTTGGTATTTTAAAAGTAAAGTAGCCAGGGAGCCCTCCCGCCAGCCCCTGTTTATTAACAATTGATAAGTTAATAATTACTAAGCCATGTCCCCCAAAAGCCGGAATTCCAGAAGCAGTATAAAGAATTGTAATTTTTGAGAATGAGCTGTTTACTGTTATCTCCGGGGGCCTAAGTTGAGAGACATAGGCTGGCTTACGCCCTCCCCTCCTGGGCCTAGGGATAATAATTGATCCTACCGGCAATCTATTAAATGATATCATTTCCTATTTGTCCGTGTTTTTGGCGGGAAATTTCACTATTTTTGACCTGTTGCCGAGAGGCCTAGATAGTTGTATAATTAATAAGAATCATGGAAAAAGAGAAGAAAGCCCGCGGGAAAAGTATCCCCAAACAAGACGAATCAAAGATCATCCCGGCTAGTTTAGAAGAGGAGATGAAGACCTCCTATATAGACTACTCAATGAGCGTTATCGTTGGTCGCGCCCTGCCAGATGTTCGTGACGGGCTCAAGCCGGTTCACCGCAGAATACTTTTTGCCATGGACGAGCTTGGGCTCCAGCCCAGCAAACCATACAAAAAATCCGCGAGAATCGTTGGTGAAGTTTTAGGTAAGTATCACCCTCACGGCGACACCGCTGTTTATGATTCCATGGTTCGCATGGCGCAAGCCTTCTCTTTGCGCTACATGTTGGTTGATGGTCAGGGCAACTTTGGTTCGGTTGATGGTGATTCTGCCGCAGCCATGCGTTACACAGAAGTCCGCCTGCATAAACACGCGGTTGAAATGCTCTGTGATATTGGGAAAGAGACTGTTGATTTTGCCCCTAACTTTGACGAATCGCTAAGTGAGCCGGTTGTCTTGCCAGCCAAGCTTCCTAATTTACTAATTAATGGCTCGTCCGGCATCGCGGTTGGTATGGCCACAAATATCCCCCCCCACAATTTAGAAGAAGTTATTTCCGGGGTAGAGGCAGTGATTGCCAAGCCGGAAATCAGCATTGATGAACTAAACAAAATTATCAAAGGACCAGATTTTCCAACAGGGGGTTATATTTGCGGGAGGGCAGGGGTCAAAAAAGCTTATCAAACCGGTCGCGGGGTCATTACCTTGCGAGCCAAGCATGATGTTGAAGAGGCCAAGGGGGGAAAACAAGCAATTATTGTGACGGAGCTCCCCTACCAGGTTAACAAGGCAACCTTGATAGAGCGAATAGCTGATCTTGTTAAGGATAAAAAGATTAAGGGGATCTCTGACCTGCGCGATGAATCTGACCGTGACGGGATGCGGATCTATATTGAGCTCAAAAAGGAGACCAACCCTGAAATCATCATAAACCAGCTTTACAAGCGCACAGAGCTGCAAACGACCTTTGGAATCAATATGGTCGCGCTAGTTAACGGAACCCCGCTCCAGCTCAATTTAAAGCAGATATTAGAAGAGTATGTTAAACATCGCGAAGAGGTTGTCACGCGTCGGACAAAATTTGACTTAAAAAAAGCGGAAGACCAAGCCCACATCCTTGAAGGCTTGTTAATTGCCCTTCAAGATATTGACGGGGTTATCAAAATAATCAAAAAATCAAAGTCTGTTGACGAAGCCCGCGAAGGCTTGATGAAAAAATACAAGCTGTCTAAGATCCAGGCCCAGGCGATCCTGGATATGCGCTTGCAAAGACTGACTCAGCTGGAGACCGCTAAAATTGAGGAAGAATATAAAACGTTAAAGAAAAAAATTGCTGAATTAAAAGACATTTTAAGCAGCAAGAAAAAGCTTTTAAAGGTTGTGACTGACGAGCTGGAAGAAGTTAAAGAGAAATTTGCCGGTGGCCGCGAGACAAAAATTACCGGCGAGGCAGAAGAGATTGAAGAGGAGTCCTTGATTGAAGAGGCCGAGGTCTTGGTGATTATTACCCGCGATGGTTACATTAAACGGCTGCCCATCTCCAGTTTTAAAGCGCAAAAGAGGGGTGGTCGCGGGGTGGCGGGGATGGCGACCAGGGGAGAGGATGAAATTGACAAGCTCTTTACCTGTTCAACCCTATCTTTTATTTTATTCTTTACGAATAAGGGCCGGGTTTATAAGGTTAAAGCTTATGAGCTGCCAGAGACCTCAAGATCTGGCAAAGGGCAATCAATTGCCAATTTTCTAGAGCTAACCATGGGTGAAGTTATTACCGCGGCTGTTCCTGTTAGGGAATTTGATCCCAAGATTGCTCTGGCAATGGCCACCAAGGCAGGGATGATCAAAAAAGTTACCCTGGAAGATTTTGCCAACATCCGCCGCTCAGGAATTATTGCTATTAAATTAAAAGGAAACGATGAATTGCGCTGGGTTAAGATGACCTCTGGCCAACAAGAAATTATTATGGTGACAGCTAAAGGGCTGATGATCCGTTTTAATGAAAGTTACGTCCGGCCAATGGGACGATCTGCTTCCGGGGTGCGTGGGATTAGGTTAGGAAAAGACGATAAGGTTGTCTCCATGGATATTATTAAACAAGGGGATGATTTATTGGCTGTTTCTAAAAATGGCTACGGCAAGCGCATGGCGATTAAAGAGTTTGGCGCCCAGAGCCGAGGGGGCAAGGGGCACATCGCGATGAAGCTGCGCCAGGATGACGAAGTCGCCAAGATGGTCTTGCTGCAAAAAGATGACGAACTTCTTTTTGTAACTGGCAAGGGGACAATGATGCGCCAAGAAGCAAAAGGAATTTCTACCCAAGGCCGTTATGCAAAAGGGGTCCGCCTCGTTCGCCTGGATGCCGGCGACTACCTCGCAGACTTAGCCAGTGTTGTTAAAGAAGATGAAGTAGCCGAAGAAGTCGCGGAGGCTGTGGCTGAGGTTGGAAAAGAAGAGACGAAGAAGACGTAACTAGCCCCACAACGGTAAGCCGGTCTCTTGATCTTTCCCGCGTTTTAATTCAGCCCCAACATATTCTTGAATCTGAAATTCCGCAGCAAAGATTTTTGTCCCGGGCATGAGGTGGCCGCCAAAAGCTTTTCCTTCAAAATCTGCGAAAACAATATGCGCATGGACCATGATTTTATTATCTTTCAGCGAGATGTTTCCTGAGCATGAGGCGATTTCCAGCTTTTTGTTTAACTCAACACAACCGTCATATTTTTGGAGCTCCTGATTGTAGTAGCCAAGCTTGGCCCCCTTAACCGCGCCGATTAGGTTAAATGTCCCCAACTTAATCTTTTGTTCTTGGCAGAAATTTGTCAGGGCTTCCAGCAAATCATCATTATGCTTTAAGCGGCCGATGAAAGACCGAGCTGGGTTTGGCTGGATGTGCATAATTAAAGGGCTTTTGCTAGCTTATCCAGCGCTTCTTTTTTCACCAACTCTGTCACACAAATCAGACGACAACCTTTTAGGTCGGGGTAAAAGGGTGCGAGATCAAACCCAACAGGCTTGTCTGTTTTGATGATGAATTCTTTAAAGGTTGGGGATGAGGGGTGGGCGATGAGGTGTGGGGGGAGTTTTTTCTTTAGATAATTTGCTTTTTGCAGACAAAGCTCAGCGACTTTTCGCAGACCTTGTTTGCCCATCACGCTTAAATAAACTGTGGCAGCCAGGGCAGCTAAGGCTTCGTTGCTGCAAATGTTTGAAGTCGCTTTTTCGCGGCGGATGTGTTGCTCGCGAGTTTGCAAGGTCAGACAAAAAGCTCGTTTGCCTTCAATATCGGAAGTCATCCCAACTACGCGCCCGGGAATATTTCTAACATATTTTTGTTTAACTGCGAAAATTCCTAATCCCGGGCCACCAAAGTTTTGCGGGTTACCAAGGGATTGGCCTTCGCCAACAACAATGTCTGCCCCGTAATCACCAGGGGCCTTTAAAATTCCCAGCGATATCGGATCTGCGCTTACTATAAATAGTGAGCCATTTTTGTGCAGCTCGTCGGCTAGGCCCGTGACTTGTTCAATATCGCCGAAGAAGTTTGGTTGTTGGATTATTAGGCAGGAGCTATCAGATGTGAGTTGTGAGTCGTGAGGGGTGAGGCCCTTTTCATCATAGGGAATTTCTTTGACAACTAGGTCGGCGCCGGAGGCATAGGTTTTAAGGACTGCGCGGTAGTTGGGATTAACTGTTTGCGAAACTAAGATTTCTTTCCGCTTGGTTGCGCGGCAAGCAAGCAAGGCGGCTTCTGCCAGGGCGGTGGCCCCATCATACATTGAAGCATTGGCCGCATCCATTCCTGTCAGCTCGCAAATCATGGTTTGGTATTCGTAGATTGCCTGGAGAATCCCTTGACTGATCTCGGCCTGGTAAGGGGTATAAGCTGTATAAAACTCAGAACGGGAAAGAATGTGCTTGACTACGCTAGGGATAAAGTGATTATAGCTGCCAGCCCCCAGAAAGGAAGAGGAACAGGAAGAGGACAGCCTTTTTAATTCCTCAAGTAGTTCTGGTTCACTCAGTGGCTTTGGAAGATCAAGCGGCCCTTTCAAGCGAACTTTTTCAGGAATGTCTTGGAATAATTCTGCAAGTGCCTTTTTGCCAATAGCTTGCAGGAGTTCTTTTTGGTCTTGTTCGGTATTTGGTACGTAGGACACGTTAACCTGCTAAAATTCCTTGATAGTCAGTCCCGGAAAGAAGTTGTCCAGCCTCGGGAGGGTTTGACATTTCAATTTTGATCATCCAAGCTTGGTAAGGATCTTTATTAACCGCTTGCGGTGAGCTGCTTAGCTCTGTGTTAACTTCAACAACTTTGCCAGAAACAGGGGCATACAGAGAAGAAACCGACTTAACAGACTCAACTACGCCAAACTCTTCCCCAGTCTTTACTTCTTTGCCAGCCGCCGGGAGCTCAACATAGACAATGTCTCCTAGCTGATCTTGGGCAAAGGCAGAGATCCCGATTGTTGCTATGTTCCCTTCAATTTTTGCCCACTCGTGGTCTTTGGTATACTTTAAACTTTCTGGGATTTTTATTTCGCTCATGATTGAGCCTCCAATTTGTTTACTGTAAATCGACAGTAAGCAAAAATTACTCCGCCAATAATGACCCTAGCCAAACTATCCCAAAAACGGTCAGAAAGCATCTTGCTTTGATAGTAAGTGTCAAAAAGCTGCTCGCTTTTTTCTGGCGACAAAGCATTTTCTTCTACCGGCATTTCCATGGTTGTTTCGCTCCCGCGAATTTTTAGTAAGCCGACTGAGGTGCTTGCTAGGTCAACCATCCCCCACATCAAGACAAAGAAGGCCATGACGCAAATTACATAATAATAGACTTTTTTGTGATCAAGATTACTTAGCGGCATGCTTCCACCCCCAAGGTTATTCTAGCGCTTGTAAAAGTTTTTCGCAACAACTTTGGCGGCTAGTTTTTGTCCGCGAACCTCGACCAGAAGGTCTGTTTTGTCTAAATCAGAGAGCATCGCCAAGGCGATCGGTTTTTTTAACGTTGGGGAGAAGGTCCCGCTAGTAACTTTGCCGGCTGGGGCTAGATTAGCAAAGATTTTGCTCCCTTCTCTAGCAATTGCCCGAGAGTCAAGCTCGAGGCCAACAAGTTTTTTCTTGAGCCCTTTTTCTTTTTCTTGAAGAAGAGCTGCCCGGCCAATAAAGTCGCCTTTATCAAATTTAACAGCCCAGCTGTAGCCTACTTCTAGCGGAGAGGTCTCTTCGTCATATTCATGTCCATAAAGAGGAAGGCCTGCCTCCAGCCGCAGGGTGTCTCGAGCCCCTAGACCGCAAGGTTTTGCCCCAGCCTTAATAAGGGTTTCCCAAACCTTGGGGGCATCGCTCTTTTTGACAATGAGCTCTAAACCATCTTCGCCAGTGTAGCCTGTGCGCGAGATCATGCTTTCTCCTAGCCAGGCAACATGATTTCGCTTTAAGCTGGTTAGGTCAACATTAAAGACTTTGCCAACAACGACATTGGACATCGAACCTTGGACAGAGAGCATGCAGAGGTTTTCACTCAGGGAAATTTCTACTTGGGAAAAACTTTTAACTTGGGATTTTAACCAGTTTAAAACCTTGTTGGTATTACAAGCATTGCAAACAATTAAATAGTTGGCAGGCAAACGATAGACTAAAATGTCATCAATTGTCCCGCCTTGTTCATTACATAAGATAGAATACTGACATTGATTTTCGCTTAGTTTTGACACATCATTGGTAGCTACTTTTTGGATAAAGGAAAGGGCGTCGCTCCCCTCAATTTTGATCAGTCCCATATGGCCAGTATCAAAAAGACCGGCAGAGGTGCGCACGGCATTGTGTTCTTCAATAATACTATTATATGACACTGGCATTTCCCAGCCGGCAAAAGGGACCATTTTTGCGCCAAGGGCTTTGTGGGCTTGATTTAGCGGAGTTTGTTTGAGCATGAAATCATTATATACAATTTTATATAAAAAGTGAAATTTTCTTTGTCATTTTTTGATAATTAGGAAAGAGAGCTCCGAAAAAGTTGATTTTGGAACCTGAGAATGAAATTCTCGGTTCCAAAATACAAATTGCTCTCGACGAGAAAAGGAACCGAGGCTTTTAGCCTCAGGTTCCGAACCCTTAATTTTTCGGAGTTCTCGGAAAGAGGAAATAATCATGGATATGCTTAGGCAGCTAAATGTTTTGAGGAAGAAAGCTTTTTGTGCGGCAGGGAAGCCTCCTATTTATGTCGAGCTAGGTTGTGGGAAGGGCGATTTTGCGATGGATCTTTCAAAACAAGAAAGAAAATGGGTTGTTGGGATCGATGAGTGCCCAGGCCTTGCTGAAAGTTCTTTGTCTCGTTATGCTCGGGCGGTGCAATTTCTTTTATTAGAGGTGTCGTATGAAGAGTGGATTAAAGGAACTCTGCCAAAAAAAGAAATGGGCCTTGCTTTTTTTGCAGGGAGAGCCAGCAAAGCATTTATGATAATGCCCTTTGCCCTTCCGCAAAATAGGGATTTTTCTTTGGAAATAGCTATTTGGCAAGCACTGGCCAGCAAGGACAGCGAATTGCATATTCGGACCGAAGTGCCAGTGATTAAGAAATATTTCCAACAGGCCTTTTTAAAAGCAGGACTTTCGGTGCGGGAAATCCCTTTTGCTCAAGAGGCAAAAGAAATCCCCTCTCTTTCAACAAATCTTATTCGGGACAAAAGAGGGCTGACAATTTATGACTTTGCCTTTAAGCTGTGTTAAATAAGCGTTTTCATAAGAGCGATAAACTTCTCATTCTGCTCGGTCGTCCCAATTGAAACGCGGATAGCTTCTGGCAAACCAAAAGAGGTCAGCGGGCGAATAATTACCCCTTGTTTCATCATTTGCAGAAACAACTCATCAGAGGGTCGTTTGACGTCGATAAAAATAAAATTTGATTCTGTTTTTTTGTACTCAAGGCTTAATTTATCAAGTTCTGCATAGAGATATTTTTTTCCTTCAAGATTGTTCTGGTAAGTTTTGTCGAGAAAAGACTTGTCACCGAGTGCAGCCAGCGCTCCTGTTTGAGCCAACCGGTTAACATTAAACGGGGGTTTAACGCGGAACATAAACTTTATAAGCTCTGGCGGCGCTATGCCGTAGCCAACCCGCAGGCCTGCCAGCCCATGATATTTTGAAAAAGTTCTAAGGACGAGGACGTTTCTGCGTTGCTTTACCATGGCAAGGGTATTAGGAAATTCTTTTCCCTCAACAAACTCAACATAAGCCTCGTCAATGATAACTAAAACATTGGCAGGAACTTTTGCCAAAAAGGCCCCAAGCTTAGCCGCAGAAATCATGGTCCCGGTTGGATTGTGCGGATTACAGACGAAGATCAACTTAGTCTTTGCTGTGATAGCTGCGGCCATGGCCTCCAAGTCTTGTTCATTATCTTTTAAAGGGACAATAATTGGCTGGCCATCAAAAAGTTGGGCGAAAAGTTCGTAAAGACTAAAGGTATGGGCAGGGATAATTACCTCCTCGCCAGGCTTTAGGAAGGTTGTCGCGGCAATTTGCATAATTTCGTCAGAGCCATTCCCTATAATAATGTTATCTTCTTTGACCTTTAAGGCTTTAGCCAAAGCTTCGCGCAAGAGAATAGATTTTTGGTCAGGGTACATTTGTAGATTGCTCGATGCCTTGGCAATGGCCTCAAGTGCCATTGGGGAGGGGCCAAAGGGATTTTCGTTTGAAGCCAGCTTAATTACGCCAGGTTTTTGCGGGTTTTGGCCAGGGACATAATCTTTGATATTCTTAACCGCGGTCCGGATAAACTCATCTAACATTTAGAAAAGATTTGCCCAGGTAAAACCGATCAACACGGCCCGAGCATCCTTTGCGTCAGTGTTATCTAAGACATTTAAGCCAGAGAGGTTCATGGAAAAGATCGGGGTCAGATAAAGCCGCAACCCAGCGTTTACCTGCATCAGGGTTTCGCCGGCAATTAAGTCGCTAATTAAGAAGAGGGTGTCGCCAACAGGGAATTCAATCCCTGCCATGCCTAGTGGGCGAAAGCGGTTGTCGGGAAAATCACCCTGAAAGCCAAAGGTTAGTTTGGGCCCCTGTGAGAAATATTTTGTGGCGACCATATAAACATCGGTCTGGCTATAAGAAAAGAGATTTTCGACCCCGATTGCCATGAGCATAGGATTGGGCTCTTCACCTGTTGAGAGCGAAAGTTTCATATTAACAAAAACCCCTTCGCGAATACGATTGGTCCCCCGCTCTGTCCCCCCAACTAAGCCGATCTCAACGCCGTGAAAGGTCCCCAGGTTCATCATATAATAAGCGGTTGTTTCTTCTGACCCCTCGTTACTAGGCAGGGTTTTGCCAAAGGAGCCGCCAAGGTTGAAATTTTTGTAAGGGATAACGTCAGCTGACGGGATACGAATGAGGCCGCTAGGGCCGTTTAGTGCTGAGCTGGGGAAAACGTGGATTGCTGCTTGGGCAGCAGAAATGAAGAATGAAGAATGAAGAATGAAGAATGATGGCATAACCAGAATAAACAAAATACGCTGAAGCCATACCTTCATTTTACATTTTACATTATTAATTTTACATTCCATATAGCCCTCCTTCGCTCTCGAGTGATGAAGGAATTATAAGCTGTTTCGAATTTCTTTGCAACCACAGGGGGCCAGGAAGTGCCCGAGGGCGGGAGTACGCTGATTAGTTAGCTTGTTAATGTTTGATAAATTGTTAATATTTTTTGGGCGATCTGAGGGGAAGAAAATCTTTTCAAAACATCTTCCTTGGCTTTTTCTCCCATCTCTTTTCGCAGGGGTTCTTCCTTTAGCAGTTTGACGACCTGTGCCACAAACTTAGCTTGATTTGGCGGAACTAAGTAGCCGTCAATTCCATTTCGCACGACATCAGAAATTCCTCCGCCAAAAACAGCCACAATTGGCAGGCCGCAAGCCTTAGCTTCGGTTAAAACCAAGCCCTGGGTTTCTGTTCTTGAGGCATAAACAAAAACATCGGCACTGCGGCAATGCTCCAAGATTTCCGCGCGGTTCTTTTGCCCAGCCACAATTATCTTGCTTGATATTTTTCTCGCTCTTTCTCTAATCTCTTCTTCCATTGGCCCGCCGCCGACCAGAAAAAGCTGAATGTTTGGTTCCTGTTTTTCAATCTC
>JBDRMQ010000093.1:0-7197 GCA_043811955.1 bacterium
CATGGTTAAGTTCGCCCATTTGATTTTCATCTAAAAACCTCCTATAAAAATAATCTAGCGAAATTATATCATAATTTCATGATTTAAGGCGGGTTAGGCAGACTCTTTACCGTTAGAGACCTAGAGATATTTCTTGAGAACAGCAATCAACCGGCCGGGCTCAAATGGTTTTAGCACCACCTCATTTGCCCCTACAGCTTGGCATCTATCAGCTATATTAGGGACATCAAAGGCTGTCACCGCGATAACCGGGATCTTTTTTGTTTTGGGATCAGCCTTGGTCCGACGACAGACCTCAAATCCATCGACCCTAGGAAGCATAATATCCAGCACAATAAGATCAAAACTCTTATGACTAACTAACTCAAGCGCTTGTTCACCGCTGGCCGCCGGTGTAACCACATACCCTTCGACCTCAAGCAGTTTTTTAAAAAGCTCAAGCGTTTCAGGATAATCCTCAACAACCAAAATCGATTTAGCTTTTGGCATGTTCTTCCTCCTCGTCATGCAGTCTCGCCATTTGGATTTGCTCGCTGTAGGCCTCAACATCCTTGACATCAATCGCTATCTTATTGGCCCGGACCGCTTGAGTTACAACCCAGTCACAGATCTTCAGGATACTGCGCGGAATACCATAACTCATGTCAAAAATTTTCTCAACAGCAGCAACCGTAAAAGGACCAAGCCCATCCCCTGACGAATTTTTAATTCTATTCAAGATTAACTGGGTCGTCTCGGGTAAAGAGAGCGCGCCCAAAAGAACAGTTTCCACAATCCGGTCAAACAAAGCAGGCAAATCCCTTTTAAGTTTTTCTCGAGCTTGAGGGAGTCCGGCCATAACCAGATACATATTTGGCAAATCACCCAAGGTGCGCAAAAATTGCTCAAACTCTTCATTAAACTCGTGCGCTTCATCAAGCAGCAGCAAAATATTACGTTTATACTGCCTACACAGTTTTTGGAATTCATAGATTGAATATTTGCGGGTATGGGTTGTTTTCTTTGAGATCGTAGCAGAAACCAAATCAATCAATTCGTCCGTGCGAGATGGCGGGCGCAACAAATATATTGTCTCAAATTTATCTTTGAGGTTTTTCTCGAGCCATTGCAACAACGTAGTTTTCCCTGTGCCCAGCCCGCCAATTATCAACATATGACCGCTCAAAGTATTCAATTTTTCAACGATTATCGAGATCTCAGTCTTATGGCCCGCGTAAGCATCAGGAATAATATTTAAGGTAAAAGGGTTTTTTGCCCAGCAAAATTTTCCAAACCAGCCCTGTTGCTCGGGTGTTAACTCTGGTTTTTTAAGGCGATAACCGCATTTATGGCAAAACTCCGCCTCAAGCCTGCTCCTAGCCCCACATTCTGGACAATACAAATGCCTAGCCCGCCAGAAAGAATAAAGAAAAGAAATTCCCAAGAAAAATCCGCTGGCAAACAAAATCAATAACAAGAGAACAGCAAGAAAGAAAGGACTGGCAATAACATTTCTTAAATTATCAAAAAAACTTATCTGGGCTGTTTCAATGGTCTTGCCTTCAGGAACAATCGAGGTCATGGGGGCCAATTTTTCTAAATAAACAGACGCCCCTTGATGCTCGGGCATTAATTCTAGCACCCGGCGAAAATTAGCCTCGGCCACCAAAAAATCACCTGTTTCAAAATATTTGCGCCCATCATCATAATAATTCTCAACAATACTATTTTTATCAATTTTAGGGGCCACTATCGGTCTATGCCTGGAGACAACCTGCGGCCCAAGCAACGTTGCCGGCGCCATAGTTGTCGGCACAATTAGCGCTCGGGTTGTCGGTGTCCACAAAGGCTCACCCTCGCTGCGAATCTCTGTCAACAAAGCCAGCGCCTTGGTATTAGTCGGGTCATCGGCCAAAACCTTATTGAGCAAAAAAACCGCGCCGTCATTATCCCCTAAAAAGTATTTATTAACTGCCCCATCATACGATTCATCCGTAGTTTGGGCTAAGCTTGAAAAGCTAAAAAAACAAAGAAAAACAATCCACCAAATTAATTTTTTCATTAAAACTTCACTCCTATTTCTTTTCCAACTTCAAAATAAAGCTAAGCTTTTTCTTTAAAGCGAGCGCTTCACTGTTTTTAGTATCCAAAGCCAGCGCGGCATTAACTTTTTCCAGGGCTTCTTCATATTGACTTAAAACAATCAAATTCATTGCTTCTCCCAGGTTCGTCAAAGCCTCTGTTTTACTCCTGCGCACCAGTTCTTTTTCCATCTGAAGCTGGGCTCGGCTCTGCAGCAAAATTGCTTCGCGATTATTCGGGTCAAGCTCCAGCACTTTGGATAGTTCAGCTAAAGCTTCAACATACTTTTCTTTTTTAAGAAACTTTTCCGCTGACCCTAAAATATCATCAACACTTCTTTTCTGCTCAACAGTTTTTTGTTTAAATATCTTCTCTAGGCTTTGGTTATCCAAAGCTAATTGGGCTTTTTGCAGCAAAAGGTTCACCTCTTCATCTTTTGGGTTAAGATTAACTGCTCGCTCAAAATTAACTAAAGCATTGCCATAATCCTCACTTTGCAAATAAGCCTTGCCCAAGGCTACATATTCAAAAAACTTTTTCTTGGCCCGCTCGGTGGCCCCAAAAAGAATACTTAAACTGATCTGACTGGTAGCGCCAAGGTCTTGATGATTGCGATAAGCATAATCAAGGGCTAGTAGATTAGCAGTAACACCTAGACCAACATAAAGCACCCCTTTTCTCATCCCACCCCGGACCACAATTGCTTCTCGCAAAACATACTCAGCCCCAATCCCAATATTGCTCTCATCATCATAAGCAATCACATCTGAAACAATATTAACTTCTTCGCCAAAGAAAGAAGTTTGGAGCGATCCCCCAAAGCGATAAGAGGTTGGCAGGGGTGTCTCTTCAGCCGCAAATTTTAGCGCCCCCCCATAATTTAAGATCGAAAGGCCTAAAGTCAAAAAGCGGTTATAACGATAGTGCAACCCTAGATCAAAAGCCATGGTCGCGGCACCAGCACTTTCTAGCCGCTCAGAAACACCCTTAACGCCAACACCAACAGCTAACTTGCTATTTATTCTCCGACCAAAAGAAAGCATAGTTACAGAAGAATTTGTATCAAAGGCAGAGGCTGCTTCACCAGTTGCGGAATAACCAGGAATAGTCCCAGAGCTAATTCCAGAAAAACCCACCGCTATAACCCCAACCCCCATAGGGGTAGCCGCCCCAAACATTTGCTGGTGCATATTACCAAAAGAATTATTAGACATGCTAATTATCTCGGGGAATTCTATTTGGGACAACCCAGCTGGATTATAATGCATAGCTGAGACATCATCAGCTAAACCAACATAAGAATCTGCCAAGGCAATTGGCCTTGCCCCTCCCCCCAAGCGCAGCAACTCTGCGCCCGAGCTAGAACCAACACCAGCTATAGCAGTTCCTGCTATAGCAAATGACAAATAACAAATTATCAGCCAGAGGCTGATCCGCCTTTGGCGGAAAAATGACAAATGAAGTGGTTTATTTATCATCTTATAATTACCAATTTACCAGTCTTTTTATCATCAGCGCTCTCGACCAAATAAATGTAAAGACCAGAAACAACAGCTTCACCGCCAGAATTAGTCACATCCCAAATATGCTGGCGGTCACCATTTGTCTCAGACAAGGTCCTGACTAACCGGCCAGTTATAGTAAAAATCTTGATCGTGCAGGTTGAAGCCAAGTTAGCAAACGTTATTGTAGTATGACCTTCAGCCGCCTTAAACGGGCTTGGATAAGTGTAGACATCGGAAAGGGTTGACGCGGCTTGGGCCATCACCCCAAAAGTAGACAAGCTTTTAACTTTTGCCGAAACAGTTTTAGCCACAGTATCAACTGTTGAATCAGGATAAAGGACCCACAGACCATTATCTTCATCTAACCGGCAAATTCGTAAATCAGCCCCCCTGACCGGCGGAGAAACTCCATCAACATAGCCATCATTATTGTTATCTGTATACGGGAGAACAATTGTTGCCTCAGTTTTAAAGGCTGGATGAATTATTTGACCTGCTTCATCCAAAACAGCAAACTCACGGATTGAGCCATCAAGCACAAAGCTAAAATCATCACCATCAGCCGCAACCTTAGCCGTGGCAGCAGAAATATCATCTGGACTCACAAAAATTGGATCTACTTCTGGGCTGATATTGACCCGAACATAAAAAGCCACCTCAATGGCTCCACTGGGGATTGAAATCTGCGTGACCCCATCGTCCCCAATCGTAGTATTGATCGCACTTCTGGTCGCAATAGTTGTAAACTGAAAAGTTGTCGGGTTAGCCACAGAATTACCCACTGTATCTCGAGCATCCGCAGAAACAGTTACTAAATATATATAATTGTATTCCCAATCTGTAGTTGGGGTGAATTCAACGGAAGCAATGGTCGTCCATACAAAAGAACCAGCCACACTACTATCAATAGTTGTTCCCAAGTTATTACGAATAGCCTTGCAGGTAAAATCATTCTGCACCGCGGTTTGGTCCATGGCCTCAGAAAAACCAACATGAACTTTCGCCTCTGGGCTAACCCCTGCGGATTCATTAGTTGGTGAATAATATATAATTGTCGGCGCAACAGACTCAGCTGTTATGTCAAAACTATTAGAAGTAGCTGAAGTAATATACGGGGCCGAAGCAACTAAAGTATAGCCTGTGCTGCGCCAATTCATACTCAGGTCATCAAAAAAGACCCTGCCAGCAGACGCGGTCTTAGTCAAGGTCCCAGATAAAGTTATCCCAGCTGGACCAGCCCCTACCGCAATACTAACTAAAGTTGAATTATCAGAAGTAATAATATTGCCAAGACTGTCTTTAACCGCTACTTCAATTGAGGGAGAAAGCACAGTATTAATATATGAAGTCGTAGGGTGAGTCACAAAAGAGACGGTTGTCCCTGACGCTGGCGTTATGTTAAAAGATTCTGACGAACCAGACGTATAACCAGCCGAGGCGGCTTGCAGCACATAGCCGTTCCCCGACTTATTTAAACTTATTCCTTCAAAAGTCGCCACCCCACCACTAACCGTCCTAGTTAATGTTCCAGACAGAGTTGAAGAACCTGGGTTGGTTAAAATAGACAGAGTTATTTGACTAGAACTATCATAACCGATCGGATTACCAAACTGGTCTTGGATAGCGGCTACCACCTCGGGGCTAATGCTGGCCCCGGCAGCCGTATTCGTAGGCTGAACCTCAAAGCCAACCTTGGTGGGCACCCCTAACCAAGCAACGTAGCGATAAGTTGTCCCAGCCGCGTTAACATCACTGGCCGATCCTAGTTGAAAACCATTTTGATCAAGGCTTTGAATATAATTGGCAGCATTAGCATTTAAGAAAAATTGCGAGGAATCCCCTGTAAGATTAATCCCTCGTTGAACACCGTTGACCGCGCCAGGTCCCTTGATCCACAAATAATTAGGCTGCCCCGACAACCCGGTTATCGAACGATTATCAGCGCCATCCCCAGCATAAGTTCCGACATCAAACACCTGGTCGGTTTCAACAAACGCAAAGTATGGGTATAACCGATTCGCTTCATTAACATCATTATGAGTCCCTATTTGAAAACCATCAGAGTCAAGTGACTGTATGCGATCTGCTGCATCAGCTGTATTGAGAAAAAAAGCAGTGTTATCTCCAGCAATTGAGGAGCTACGCCAAACTGGATTATACAAACCCAAACTATTTTTTATAACCAAAAGATCTGGCTCAATCCCTATCCCATCAATATCTCGATTATCAGCCCCGTTCCCTGTATAAGCCCCAACAATAAAATTTGAACAATTAGCATTACCAAAAGCCCACCAGCGATAAGTTTGAGAAGCAGCATTAACATAACCAAACGAACCCAAAGTAAAACCATCAGTATCCAATGAAGTTATCCCATTTGTAAAATTATGCGAGGCCAAGCCTAAAAAAGCAGTAGAATCATTTGGCATCATTGAAGTTGTAAAGACACAGCTATAAGCAATGTCCCCCTTTATTATCACCAAGTCAGGCTGAAATCCAACCCCAGTTATTGACTGGGTAGTTCCATTCCCTGTATATGATCCAGAAGCTGAAGTATAGTTCCCTGTATAGGAGGTAGCAGCTACCCCATCAAAGGCAAAATAATAATAAGTTTCAGCATTTTCATTAACATGATCATCAGATCCCACTTGAAAGCCATCACTCTCCAGCGCCTGAATACAATTGGCTGCATTATTGGCTATTTCACAAGTATGGCTATCATCACCATAATTGCGATTGTTCCTAAAAACACCATAATTTACGGCTCCTGATTGCTTGGTAAAAACTAAATCAGGTTGAAACCCAACCCCAGATATCGAGCGGTCATCCACCCCATTCCCTGTATATGTCCCAACATCAAAACCAGTCCCCTCAATAAAAGCTACATAATAGTATCTCCCCCCAGCCACATTAACTTCATCATCTGTTCCTATTTGAAAACCATCAGCCTCAAATGCTTGGATATAGTTAGCTGCCGGCAAAGAGCCACCAGTAACTGCCCTAAAAAACTCTGTCCTATCGGCCGCCATTGCTGAAGTTGAAAAAACACCACAGTTATCCCCATCCCTCTTTATCCAAACCAAATCTGGCTGAAAGCCTACCCCGGTTATACTCCGATTATCTGTACTATTTCCGACGTATGAGCCAACAGTAAAGGTCCCATCCCCACTCCCACCAAAAGCGACCCAAGTATAACGATATCCATAATAAGTACTTGAGTTATAATTCACCATTTGATTCGTCCCAATTGTAAACCCATCACTATCCAAGGAAACTATTCCACCGGCAAAATTTTCAACAGCATAGCCCAAGTAAGCTGTTGAATCTAGCGGCATAGACGAAGTTGTAAAAACCGGCCGGCTAATACTGGTATCAGCTTTAATAATGACCAGGTCAGGTTGGAAACCCAAACCAGTAATTGATTGCTGCTCTCCCCGGCCAACGTAATAACCGCTTGCCATTGAAAAAGCAAAGGAAGTAGAAACAAAAACTAAGAGAAAAAACAGGGTAACAAAAAATTTCGCTCTCATTAAACGCATTTTACTATATAAGATTACTTTGTCAAACCGCTTTTCTCGATAACTTTTGAGGCATGCATAAAAGCATTGCGGGCAGAGACAATTATGGCAAAGGC